>JASFOJ010000044.1:0-30211 GCA_050116575.1 Gammaproteobacteria bacterium
CCAGTGGTAACGCGACGGTGACCATTTTATCCAGCAACGCGGGGCCTGCTACGATTACCGCCACCACCACCGCGTCCGGTCCTACCGCCAGTATACAAGCCGAGTTTGTTGCCGTGACGCCGGATCAACTTTCCGTGCAGGCGGATAAAACCACCATTGGCCCCAATGGTGAGCAGGCCACGTTAACGGCCATCGTACGCGATCCCAACAATAACCTGGTCAAGAACGTCAGGGTAAATTTTTCCATTTATGATGATGTCAGTAATGGTTCAATTACCACGCCCACTGATACCACGGATTCCCAGGGGCGGGCCAATACGATCTATACATCGACGTCGGCGACCACTTCAAAAGACGGCGTGGTTATTATCGCGGCCGTGGAAGGGCAGGTGTGTGCAACGCCCACTGATGCCAACGCCAATGCTTTATGCGACGTAATGTATTTGACCGTTGCCCAAAATGAATTGTTTATTGTGCTGGGTACTGCCAACAAAATTGGCGGCACTGAGTTACTGTATCAATATCCGTATACAGTTTTGGTGACGGATTCGGGAGGTAACGCCGTTGCCAATACCGATGTTGTGCTGACCCTGGAGCCCGAGCTGTACGATACCGGTTGGTTGGTGTGGAACGATGTAGTTAGTACCTGGTTTCAAAATGTCGTTTCCACCTGTCCCAATGAGGACATCAATCGCGATGGTGTGCTGGATACCGGGGAGGACACCAACAGCAATACGATCCTTGATCCAAGAAATGTAGCAACTGTACCGGTGTCAGTGACCACGGATGATTCGGGATTCGCACAATTTACCATAGATTACGCGAAACAGTTCGCGCTGTGGGTAAATGTAACCCTGACAGCAACGGCAGGCGTTTCCGGAACGGAATCCTCCAGTATCGTGAATTTCTGGTTGCCGGCATCGGTGGATGATATGACCGACGAGGCCAATCCGCCCAGTTACCGCAGTGCTTTCGGCGCGACGTCCGCATGTGACGAGATTCGCGAGACTATTCCATACAACGTCAGTGCTACTGCCGATACTGCGGTCGTTGTTTACTGGCGTCCTGTTGATCAGGCATCGAACTACAATGTCTACCGGTTTCCTGGAGGTAGTGGTTCTTGTGGTGGTTCGTTGACAGTAGCCGATCTTGGAGGGGCGTCGAAAATTGCCTCGAACCTGACCACCGAGTTTTATGTAGACAGTACTGTTACGAGCACTAGCTCCTACTGCTATGCGGTCACTGCCAATTAGCAGTAGGAGCTAGTGCTCGTAACAGCTCCTACTGCTATGCGGTCACTGCCAATTTTGTGTCAGGTATACTGGATGCCGCTGATACGCGCAACGTCAGTGCTACTGAAGGTCCACCGTCCGATGCCACCCAGGTCGTCGTAGCACCCTAGTATAAGACTCAAAATTTAATACTATACTACGACTGATGTGACCGTAAGCCCCCGACAGGCAACTGCCGGGGGCTTTTTTATGAGCATAAAACAATTGCTTTTTCTGGTGTTGGTATTCCGAAATTGGTGATACATTATCGCCATGGAAAAACCTACCAGTGAACACGCGCCAATCGCGAAAGTTGCGGTTTTATCTTCCCCACTAAGAAGCGTCCTCGACTATCTAAACCCAGGACTTGCATTGTTGCCCGGACAGCGAGTCCAGGTCTCGTTTCGAAACAAGCGTGTTTATGGCGTTGTCGTGGGATGTTCGCAACAGACGGCGGTGTCGCGGAGTAAGCTGAAGTCGATTGCACAGGTATTGGATAATCAGCCAGTTATTAATGACGATATTCTCAAGTTATTGACGTGGGCGGCATCCTATTATCATCATGCCATTGGCGAAGTGTTTGGTATGGCGCTGCCGGCGGCGATGCGTAAAGGTGCCGACAAGTCACCGGCCAATCAATATTGCTGGCAGCTCAGCAAGAAGGGCAAACAGGTCAGCCAGGATCAGCTAAAACGGTCTCCCCGGCAGGCGGAGTTATTAGCGTGGCTCGTTCAGCAAGACGGTCCGGTTTTCGAGTCTGCACTTAACGAACAATTCAGCAATTGGCGTGATCCTATGCGCCGGTTAATAGCCAAGGGTTTCGCTGAAAAACAGCCGCTATCCGTCAGCGACGCGGCTTCAAAGCAAACGCCGCGAGGCGATGTAATCGAACAGGGGATTAACAGCTCCAGGATTACTCTCAATGAAGAGCAGAAAACAGCGGCAGCAACTATCCTGGAACAGTCCTATGAATTTTATGGTTACCTTCTGGACGGAGTCACCGGTAGCGGTAAAACAGAGGTCTATCTGGCGCTCATTGACAAGGTGGTGACACAGGGCCGTCAGGCGCTGGTATTGGTTCCCGAAATCAGTTTGACGCCACAACTGACGCAGCGCTTTCAAGCCGGCCTGCATCATGGGGTTGACGTATTGCATTCGGGTTTGACCGACAAGCAACGGCTGCAAGTGTGGCAGCGGGCGAGGGACGGTCGGGTCCAGGTCGTTATTGGCACCCGTTCCGCAATTACTACACCGTTTCCCAATCTGGGTTTGATTATTGTCGACGAGGAGCACGACAGTTCTTTCAAGCAACAGGAAGGTTTTCGTTATTCGGCGCGCGACCTGGCGGTCATGCGAGCTCACATACTGGATATACCCGTTGTATTGGGCTCGGCAACACCATCATTTGAAACGCTACATAATGTAAATCAA
This sequence comes from Gammaproteobacteria bacterium, assembly GCA_050116575.1. Taxonomy (GTDB): domain Bacteria; phylum Pseudomonadota; class Gammaproteobacteria; order SZUA-152; family SZUA-152; genus JAKEGK01. Next base: position 2,703 of record JASFOJ010000044.1, read on the forward strand.
GGCCGGTACCAACATACCAGGTTGCAACAACGTTTCGGCCAGGCCAGGCCGCCGACCTTGAAGGTGGTGGATCTACGCAGCCAGCCCATGACCGAAGGCTTATCCCTGGAATTACGCGAGCAGATGAAACAGCACCTAACACGCGGTAACCAGGTGTTGTTGTTTATCAACCGACGCGGGTTTGCGCCGACGTTGTTGTGCCACGATTGCGGCTGGATCGCCCGTTGCCAGCGATGCGACAGTCACATGACCCTGCATCAGGCCAGCCTCAAATTGCGGTGCCACCATTGCGGCGCGGAACGCCGGGCCGACCCGGTTTGCCCTTCGTGTCAAAGCAGCGCATTGATCCCGGTAGGGGAAGGAACCGAACGGGTGGAAAAAGTGTTACGGCAACAGTTTCCGGACACCGGAATCATCCGCATCGATCGCGACACCACGCGGCGCAAGGGATCGCTGGAATCCTTGCTAAAGGATGTACACCGTGGTGAAGCCCGGATATTGGTGGGTACGCAAATGCTGGCCAAGGGTCACCATTTTCCCAATGTGACGTTAGTGGGTATCCTGAATATTGACCAGGGACTTTTCAGTGTGGATTTCCATGCCCTGGAAAAAACTGCGCAGTTAATCGTGCAGGTAGCGGGCCGGGCAGGCCGGGAAGAAAAGCCCGGTACCGTTATGCTGCAAACCCACTATCCGGACCATCCGTTATTACAGACATTGTTGACCGCCGGTTATCCGGAGTTTGCGCGCCAGGCCATGGCCGAGCGCGAACAGGCCAATTTGCCGCCTTACACCTTTATGGCGTTATTACGTGCTGAATCCGTTGACGCGGGGCAGTCGCTGGCGTTTTTAAAGGAAGCGAAGGACATTGCCCTGGAGTATGGATTAAACGGGGTGGAACTGTGGGGCCCGCTACCCAGTCCCATGGAAAAACGTGCCGGACGCTATCGAGCGCAGTTATTTGTTCAGTCACCGGATCGGGCGATGTTGCACCGGTTGCTAACGCCCTGGATTGATACCCTGGAACAATCCCGCCTGGGGCGTAAAGTGCGTTGGTCCATTGATGTTGACCCGGTAGATGTCTATTAAAAAATTGGCTGGCGGACCAGAGCTAACTAACCCGTTGAATTGGATAGTAATAACTGACATTAACACACCTGTATTCAGGACATGGCGGGTATCAGGCCATAGCAGGTATAATGTGCGGGCTTTACTGTGGCAACACGATTTAATTAACGAAAAAAACAAGATGCGCCAATGAAACATAAACTCCAACAACTTATTACCCAGGCCCTGGAACAATTACAACGCGATGAAGTGCTGCCGGCGGATTTTCAAGCGGACGTGCAAATCGAGCGGACCCGTGATCCCAGCCACGGCGATTATGCTTCCAATATTGCCATGATGTTGGCCAAAGCGGCCAAACGCAATCCCCGTGAGCTGGCAGACAAAATCACCGCGGCGTTGCCCGAAGATGAAAGTATCGACAAAACGGAAATCGCCGGTCCCGGTTTTATCAATTTTTTCCTCACTGCCGATGCCGCGTATTCGGTGATAAAAACCATTCACCGGGAAACCACCAATTACGGGCGTTCCGAACTGGGTAAAAATCAACGCGTGCTTATTGAGTTCGTGTCCGCCAATCCCACTGGTCCACTGCACGTGGGGCACGGCCGGGGCGCGGCCTATGGCGCAGCGTTGGCGAACCTGCTGTCCGTTGCCGGCTACGCGGTTCACCGGGAATATTACGTCAATGATGCCGGACGCCAAATGAATATTCTGGCAGCCAGTGTGTGGTTACGTTATCTCGAATTATGTGGCGAAGCCGTCGATTTCCCCTCCAACGGTTACAGGGGCGATTACGTTTTTGATATCGCCGCCACGGTTCACCGTGACCATAGTGAACAGTTTCGTTGCGCACCCACCATGATTTTTGACGGCCTGCCGCCGGACGCGACTCCTGACGGTTTAGGCGATAAGGAAGCCCATATTGACGGTATTATTGACCGCGCCCGGGAAATCCTGGGCAATAGTGGTTTTAGCGTGATGCTGGATACCGCCCTGGACGCCATACTCGGTGATATCAAACATGACCTGCAAGAGTTTGGCGTTGAATATGACGAGTGGTTTTCCGAGCGTTCGTTAACGCAAACCGGTGCCGTCAATGACGCCATTGCGTCACTGCGCGAAGCCGGTCATGCCTACGACAAGGACGGCAATTTGTGGTTTGCTTCTTCAAAGTTCGGCGATGAAAAAGACCGTGTGCTGGTAAGGGGCAACGGTGCGCCGACGTATTTTGCCTCGGACATCGCCTATCACCTTAACAAGATTCGCCGCGGCTACGATCAGATCATCGATATCTGGGGCGCGGATCATCACGGTTATGTGGCGCGGGTCAAAGCCTCGTTGCAGGCGCTAAACCTGAACCCTGGTATGCTGGAAATTCTGTTGGTGCAGTTTGCCATCCTGTACCGCGGCAAGGAGCGCATCCAGATGTCCACGCGGTCCGGGCAATTCGTAACCCTGCGCCAGTTGCGGGAAGAAGTGGGTACCGACGCAGCACGGTTTTTCTACGCCATGCGCAAATGTGAACAACATATGGATTTTGACCTGGAACTGGCCAAATCCGAAAGCAACGACAATCCCGTCTACTATATACAATATGCCCATGCACGGATCTGCAGTGTGTTGCGCCAACTCAAGGAAAAATCGCTGAGTTATGATCAGAATGAGGGTCTGGCGAACCTGGCGCTGTTAACGGAGCACCACGAGGTACAGCTCATCAGTTCGTTGTCGAAATATCCGGAAATCATTGAAGCCGGTTCCCGCAGCCATGAGCCCCATCAAATTGCCCATTATTTGCGTGATCTGGCCAACGATTTTCATACCTACTATAATGCGCACCAATTTATTGTAGAAAACGATGCGTTGCGGCACGCGCGCCTGGCGTTAATTCTGGCGACCCAGCAGGTGATCGTCAACGGATTGTCTATACTGGGGGTATCGGCTCCGGAATCCATGTGAAAGGCTGGATGCTGCTTTGAAGGATTCATAAGATATGGCTCGTGATTACAAACAAGCGGAAGTTTTCAGCCCCGGCACTCGGCCATTGCCGCTGTGGCTATGGTTGTTTGCCGCGCTGGCCATATCAGCCTTTGCCGGTCTGATTTACTTGCTCGATCAATACCAGAAAACAAAAAACGTGGATCCCAGCATCGCCGCCCAGGTGGAAACAATCGTGGACACCAAGGCCGTGGAAAAAACGCCGGCCAATGACACCTCCACCGACGAAACCGCAAAATCACGTTTTGACTTCTACAAGTTACTTCCGCAGTTGCATGTGGATATTCCCAAGTCTGAAAACGCCAAACAATCCCCGGCAAGTCCCGCTACCGACCACAAATCGCAACAGCCTGTATTCAGTTACATCCTGCAGGCCGGGTCATTCAAAGATTTCCATGAAGCCGATCGGCTGAAAGCCAAACTGGCGCTGTTGGGTATACAGGCCAATATTGAAAAAGTAACGCTGGATGGATCGCAGGTGTGGCACCGGGTGCGTATCGGTCCCATCGACAGCGAGCGGGAGATGAACCGCGTCCGTAATCAATTGCGTTCGGAGAATATTGAACCGATTGCCCTTAAGGTGAAAGGTTAGCTTCTAATACCTGTCTGTTTGCAATCTCAGCTTTTCCGCATTTACTGCTTTTTCTCGCTCCCATGCGCGACCTTTCTTGCTCCCAGCCTTTAACTTACTCGCTCCCACGCTCTGCGTGGGAGCATCTTGTTTAAAACGGAACAGTGTACATATGCGTTCCCACGCAGAGCGTGGGAACGAGGCGAAAAAAACGTTATTGTAGCCCGGATAAGACCGGGACCGGATACGACTGGCCATGTGTTGCCATTCAGCGACTGCACAACGCAAAATCAATGGCTGGTAAGTGGTGCTAGATCGTGCTTTTATTTCTTGTTCCCAGCCTCTACCTATCTCGCTCCCACGCTCTGCGTGGGAGCGTCTTGTCTAAAACGTAACAGTGTACATGTGCGTTCCCACGCAGAGCGTGGGAACGAGGCGAAAAAGTAAAAGGCCCGATTTTGTCGGGCCTTTTGTGCTATTTACCGTACTTGTTTTTATGCGGAGCCAAGTGTTCATTATGGTACAGCTGCTGGGTCGGGTTCCGTCCGGAAACTTATGGTAGCTGGGTTTAGCGGATTTGCATTGGGAGAATCATCTTGGATTCCACTTGTTAGTATTAACGTATAAACCGTGTCAAAGGCTAAGTTAGCATCTGGAGTAATTGTCACTCGGCGCTGAGCAGCGTCATATCGGGCAGATATCGAAACAAAGGTATTGCCATTTACCAATTGGATCGTATCTGTATTATCCGTATTTGAAGTAATAAATGTGGCAGCGTTAATATTGTCATCGAACTCTACGCTTATTACGCCATCAACCGCTACATTGGTCGCGTTATTGGCAGGTGTGGTGCTGGTGACCGAGGGCGATGTAACGTCGTCGATGACAACTGATATCGATTTATTTACAGTAAGGCTGCCACATTTGCTGTCGGGCATATCCAGGCTAACGGTTAACACACCATCTTCCAGATTGTTGCCGGTTGATCTTAGCGTTACAGTTAACGAAGCGGGACCCGGTTCGGAGTTGTCTGTGATATCTGTAGATGTGCCCCCCAGTATCTTGCCGGTAGTAGTAGAAACACTAATTGATGAACCCGTCGGTGGTTGTTGTCCCCTGCTATCTTGATATTCAAACCGTATATCTGTTGTGCTGCCGTCGTCCGGAAGTAATATGTTTCCAGTATCGGGATCGAACAACACATCATCCTGATACGTAGACAATACCTGGTCGTCGCGAGAAGCCATAACCAGAACGAGGTTGGCGCTAAGTGTCAAAACCGGTGAATCGGTATTACAGTCTGTTGCTCCAGGAGTACATAGCACACCGTTGTATTGGCCATCTCCGACGTTATAAGCATCATCGCTGTTGTAGTCTATGAATTCTTCGTTAGGATCCCAAACGCCATTTTCGTTAAAATCATAAAATGCTTCCGGCAAATCGATAAAAGTCTCTCCGTCGTCAAAGCGGCCGTTACTGGGACTCGTATCAAAATAACTTTCTTCGCCAATTACCGTTGCTGTTACGGTAGCTCGTCCATCGGATGGCCGGGGATTGGTGCCAGTCCATGTAACACTACATTGGCCATTTTCCATGAGGCAGGACCCTTGAATAAAGCCCCCTTCAGTTTGAAAAGCTACTGCGGTGCCGTCGGGAGCCGGATTATTAAAATGGTCGGACGCAAATGCTGTGATTGTAACTTCTTCACCGCTACATTCGCCGCTCCAAGTATGGGGTCGCAATTTAGTGGCGACAATTTCAAAGCTGTCGCTATCGGGAATACCCGTAGAAATGGCAAGGGCCACGGACTGAGTGGATACCGTGGTTGTTCCTGTATTAACAGTTGCCACCACGCGCGCCGACGTGTTTACGGTACCGGAACTTACAGATACCTGTACGGTGCCGTTATCACCAGTATCGCCGTTGGTTCTATCTAACGTGATGCCACCGATGTCGGTGCTCAGGGAAAAATTAACATTTACTCCAGCTACGGGCCGGCTGGCGTTGTCCACAACTTTGAAAGTGACAGTTGAGGTTTCAGTGAGTCCCACACCCGAGGTACCTTGCAAGGCGATTGTTTCAGGGTCCGCCGAGACAAATTCAATAGCACCTGCCGCTGCGGGTGCTATTGTCAGGCTCCCGGATGCGCTGAGGGGGTTATCTATCGCCGTTTCAGTGGCGACAATGGTGTCTGTGCCAACACAGCCTTCCGCCCTATACGTGGCTCTAACAACGCCGTTGACGGATGTTACCGGTGTATCAATACTGGCCGTGCCGTTGGCGACGCAACGGGAACTGAAATTGAAGGTTTTCGGGGTGGTGTAAGTGTTACCCAGGTCATCGATCAGGTAGCCGGTGATGGTAGTGGTACCGCGAGCCGATAAGGGGCCGGTAACGCCAACGTCAAGCACACCGTCAAGAAATGAAGAATTGGCGCCGGCAATACCAAAATACACGGCCGCGCCGGTTGTTGGGGGTGTTGTGCCACCGCCGGGGGTGTTGTTCGGGTTGGGGTCCGGGTTTGGGTTTCCGTCGCCGGTAAATGAATCCTCGCCACATCCGCTTAGAGAAATAGCAAGAATACTGAGTAACGCAATAATGAAAACAAATTTGGAACTAGCCAAAGAAACAGCTGACCTGGACATACCTGCCACCCTCATTGATTTTGTTGTATTCCCTAACACTTGGATGCCTGCGCTTAACCGTGATTATCCCCCCCCGGTTCAACGCGACATTATACGCTAACATAGGCGAACGGAAATGAGTTACATAGGGTAATTTTTCCGTATTGGATAAATTATATACTAACGTCGCGGTGTTCGATAGCTTTTGGTGAAGGCCAAAGGCCATTAGATCATCATCGATTTGGATGTCGATTGTCCAGTAAATCCATTGAGTAGAATGGCTTGCCATCTCCAATGATGGATGGCGCTCTCAAAAATGATCTCCGACACGGAAAGATTTGCTGAATCGAGTTGATAAAAACTGTTGTTTTTTCAATTTGCTGAGTAAATTAGTTGCTTTTCGTAAATTGCCATGCCGCGTGTCACTTGGGTGTATGATGGGGAACCGCTACATTGTTGCTTGTTTGCCAACGGCAGCATATTTGTACCGGGGATATGATGCGGCTAACAAGGCATTTTTTTGTATAAAAAACACTGCAAAAAACACCCGCAACGATTGGAAGGCGATTTACGTTATTTTACCATCCCGCTGACACTTCCATTCATTCCGTCATCAGCGCAACCAGTAGTGCAACAATGCAGTGATAAAGTCCGCATTCGGATCGTGAACAGAGCGCCGACTCGGTCACACGCAAAATGCCACGCAAGTCACAAAACAAGAAAATTTGTTCAGTCCTACGAAATTTTATCCGCCTTAAATGCATTCTTGCCATTGAATTGAATGACTTAAAAGTCAAGTTTCGATTTTTCGATACCCGGCCAAGCGCATTTTATTGACGCGCCAGGTCGCAGAATCTGACATTTTAGGTCACCTGCCGCAGCTTAGTGTGAATACCTTCACAACTCTTATAAATACAAGCCCCTACACTTCACAGAACCACTTATTGCTGATTAAGAAGCGACGTAAATTGCCCGCTAAACAAGTCGTATGTATTGGATCGGAGATATTTGAGCAGAACAACTGGACACGTTTCTGAGGAACAAAAATGACTGCAGCGAAGCAATTACTTGATGACAAATTTCTGAAAAATTTCGCCCCCCTGGGTGATCTCGATAGCGAGCGATTCAACAGAGTCGCGCGCAATTGCGATATTGAGCAATACGAGGCGGGCACCCAGTTGTTTCAGATTGGCGACAGGGACAACCGTACTATATATTTGCTGTCCGGTCAGGTTACATTGCGCTTTCGCAGCGGCACCGAACGTACTATCACCGCCGAAACCAACCAGGCGCGCAATGCCCTGGTTCCCGAGCAACCCCGCCAGGCCACTGCCACGGCCAAGACCGCGATCAGCATTCTGGTTATCGACTCCGATGTGCTGGACCAGGTGCTGCACTGGAACGACGGCGGTTACGAAATTACGGAACTGGAAGAAGAAGAGGATGAAGATAATGACTGGATGACCATGTTTTTGCAGTCCAAGGCGTTTTTAAAGCTGCGGGCGCAAAACATCCAGGCATTAATGATGCGGCTGGAGGAAATTCCCTATAAGGCCGGACAGGTTATTGTCAGACAGGGGGACGATGACGGTTACTATTATATCATTAAGCGCGGTCAATGCCGGGTGACTCGCAAGCCGACGCCCGACGCCCCGGAAATCGAGGTCGCCGTGTTGGGTGTGGGCGCCGGGTTTGGCGAAGAAGCCTTAATCATGCACGACACCCGTGGCGCCACCGTGACCATGGTGGAAAACGGCCTGTTAATGCGCCTGTCCCGTTCCGATTTCACGCGTTTGCTGGCCGAACCGCTGGTGCAGATAGTCAGTTACCGGGACGTGGTGCGCAATCCCAAGAGTACCTTCCTGGATGTGCGTACCTATGAAGAGTATGTCGACGACGGTATTAAAAACAGTGACAATTCACCGCTTCCCGAATTGCGCGCCAACATCGGCAGCTTTGATGCTCATATGCAATATGTGCTGGTCAGCAATAACGGCGGACGGGCCTCGGCGGCGGCTTTCCTGCTTTGCCAGCAGGGACTGGACGCGGTGGTATTGGAACGGGGTCTGAGGGGCTTGCCCGACGATGTGTTGCGGGGCAACCAGGACCTCGACAACATACCCACCGTGGATAACGTGGTCAGTTTCAATAAGCCGGACGAAGATGAGCTGGCGGACCAGTTTGACGTTTACGATCATTACGACGAACTGGAAGAACTTGAGCAGCCGGAAATTGCCGAGCAGCCGGTATTATCCGATGAAGAATTAATGAATGACCCCCGGGTCAATGCGTTGTTTACCCACGCCAAACAACGGCTGACCGAAGAGGCGGGCCGGTCCAGGGCGGCGGAAGAGGCACGGCAAAAAGCCGAGCAGGAAGTCCAACGCCTAAAACGCGAAGCTGAACAGGCCCGCGTCGAAGCGGAGAAAGCCCGTGATCACGTAGAATCAACCGCCCACCAATCCGCCGAAGCCGCCCGTGTCGAAGCACTCAAGGAAGCGGCCAGGCTGCGCGAAGTGGAACTGGACTGCAAACAGGCGGAAATGGAAGAGGCGATTCAGCAGGCTGAAGAAGAAGCACGGCGCGCTCATCTGGCGGAAGTCGCTTACCGCGAAGCGCAGGAGGAAAATGCGCGGCTGAAACGCGAAGCGCAGGAAGCTATCGAACGCAGCCAGGAGGAAAGCCGCAAGACTGCGCAGGCCCTGCAAATATTTGCTGAACTGGAAGCCCGGCATTATCGCGAAGCCGCCAGCAAACGCGCCGAGCAGGAAGCCCGTCGCATCGCTGAAGCCGAGCAATCCCAACGCAACGCCCAGGACGCCATTGAACAATTGAAGCAGCAGGCGCAAACGATCCACGGACAACTGGAAGAACAGGCCAGGATCAGTGCTGATAGCGATCGGCCTGAAAACGAACAGCAAACCGCTCATTTGCGCGCCGAAGCGCTGGCCACTGAATTGGCCGAAAAAGAGCAGGAGATTGCCCGGACCGAGGAGGCCATGGAACGCGCCGCGCAAGTCGAGCAAAAACGCCGTGAAGCGGAAGCCCATATTGAACAGTTACGCGACGAGGCAGAGCGCGCACGCACCGCAGCCGCAGAACAGGCGCAAATTGCCGCTGATCAGCGGCTTGGTCCGGACGAACAGGAAGCGGCGCGTGACCAGGCCCAGGAGCTGGCGGAAAAACAACTGGAACTGGAAGAAGCGGTGCGCCGCGCGGAAGCAGAAGCCGCCCGCAGCCTTGCCGCTGAAGAAGCCCGCCTGATTGCCCAGGCGGAAATCGAGCGCGTTAAGAGCGCTGCCGCCCACGAGCGCGCCCGTATCGAGGAACAGGCTCTGCGGATTGCCGAAGCGGCCCGCGAGGAGGCTGAACGCAAGGCGGAAGAAAAGCGTGCCCTTGAATTGGCGGAAAAACAGTCCGAAATCGATTCGGCAGAGCAAAAAGCCCGTCAGGAAGCCGATCGTGCCCGGGTTGCTGAAGAGGCTCGTAACCGCGCGGAATCGGAAATCGAACGCCTGAAGCGCGAAGCCGAACAAACCCGCCTGGAACTGGAAAAGCGCCTGAGTACCGATATTTCCCGTTCCGAAATGGAGCACGAAGTGGCCCGGGTGCGTGCCGAAGAACTGGTAAACAAACAAACGGAAATTGAAGAAATTGCCCGGGCGGCGGAGCAGGCATCGCTGCGCGCCATGTCCGCCGAAGAGGCACGCCTGGATGCCGAGCAGGAATTACAACGGCTCAAGGCCGAGATCGAAGAAGTGCGCCACCTGCAGTCACGGGCCGGTGAGGAGGCCGTTAGCCGCAAGGCGGAAGAAACGGTTAACCGCAAGCAGGCCGAGATGGTCGAACTTAAAAAGCGCCTCGACGAGCAGGATACCCGGGTGCAGCAGGAGGAAGATGCGCAACGCAAGGCACAGGAGGAAATCGCCCGGTTACGCGCGGAAGTGGCATCCCTCACCCAGCAGGCGCAACAACAGTTGTCCGCTGATGTTGAGCGTGCCGCCCAGGAAAACGCCGCTGTGCGTCAGCAGGCCGAGGAACTGGCTGCCAAGCAACATCAAATCGAAGCCGCCATCGAACATGCGCAACAGGAAGCGCAGCGTGCCCAGGAAGCTATCGAGGCTCGTTTTCAGGCTGAGGAACAGGTTAAACTGTTAAAGCAACAAAATGACCTGGCACGCTATGAAGCCCAGGAAATGCTGCGTCGTTCCGAGCAGGAAAAACGTGAACAGTTCGAGAAAGAGCTGGAACAGGCCCGCGCCGAGGAAGCCGCGCGCCGCCAGGAGGAAATAGAAGCAGCCGCGCACGCTGCCAGGGAGGAAGCCAAGCGCGCGGAAGCCGCGGAAAAGGCGCGACGCGAGGCGGAGCGGGAAATTGAACGTTTGAAAGCGGCTGCTGAACAACAGCGGATAAAAGCTGAAAAAGCCATCAAGGAATCCATCAAGACTGCGCGCCGCACGGCCGATAATAAGAAAGCCCGTAAACAACCTGCGCGCAGTAAACAAAAAAGCGACAAAAAACAAACAGTTAAAAAGGCGTCGCGTAAAGCTAAGAAAGAGCAAACGCCGGCAATAGACTATTTCGCCGATGAACCGCCCACCGACCTGGAGGTTCAGGATGACATGAGTCTGTTGTTTACGGATGTTGGCGGCAGCACAGACAAAGGAGCTAATGAGGGCCCCAGAGGCGCGACAGAGCGGATCAAAGCCATGAGTAACAAGTCCGACAAAGCTGATCAAGACGAGATTATTGACTCCAACGATGATGCCGATGCCGGCTCCTCCGGAGCCTGGTTATCGGACCAGGTGATGTGGGAAGCCACTTTGGGTATTCGCGAGGATCCCAAGGCACAAAACTTTATAGCGCCCGAGCCAAAAGCCAAAAAGGAGCCGCAGCCGTTTTTCGACGGTGGTGACAAGCGGCATGATCGTATGGATATCGGCGAGCGCACCGAGCGATCAAATTTCCGTGGCCGGGAAACGAATCCCTATTTGGTAAAAAAACCTGCGATTCCCGTTATTCGGCGCAAGCAGATCGCAAGTTGGGCCAAGAAGGTCAAGATAGTATTGTGGTTGAGCCCGTTGATCGCTGCAATGGGCTATTACTTCACCTTGAGTGAACACCAGCGCATCGATTTGCAATTACAGATTGCCGATTATACCCAGAACCTGTTCGGCGCTTCTCACCACGATATCGCCAGGGACGCGGAGAAACTCATCGAGGAAACCGAGGCGCGCCTGGAACAGGAACAACAAGCGGGCGGTGCTAGCCATCGCGCGAACAGCCGGTCAACTGCCGGGAATGCCAAGCCTAAATCGCGGCCACAGACCCGCCGCAGTGCGAGTGCGGCGCCTACGCAGCGTCGTTCCGGCAATCATTCAGCAAACACTTTTGCCGGCAAGGACATTCCATTTGCCGATGAACCCGCACGGGGTGCGCCGGTGACACCGCCGCTGCCCGATACCAGTAATGCGACGTATCCGGATGGTGATCCTGTGTTACCACCGATTCCGGACGTAACGCAAGTTGGTGAGAGCACCGATGCGCGCAGCGCCGCCCCCGCCGCTTCTGCTCAGACCGTTACCCCGGAAAACCATCAACAGGCCGTCTCGGGGAGAACCAGTATAGGCGAATTGCCTCCGGTATCCCCCCCGCAAGAGAAGGATAATGTTGATGTAAATGCCGAGCAGAACACTGCGACGTTTTATGCCGACTGATGTCCGGTAATTACCGGGTTGACAAGCTAACTGCGCAATACATCATTGAAAAAAGACAGAACCGCATCTGTCACTACAGCAGATCCGTAAACAAACGCCGTATTCACTTTTGGAATATGGCGTTTGTGTTTTGTGAAACAGTCATGGTTGATGATGCGATTCTGTTGCATGGGATCACCCGTCATTAACCATCATTGGCCGGTTAATTAGCGGGCTGGGCCTGGACCAGTTCAAAATTGGAAACTTTGACCGGGTTGCCGGCGGAGTCCAGCACTGTGACCGTCCACATGCCCGTCCATTCCGGCTTGAGGTTTTTGCTGGAGTAAACCCGCCACCGGGGCCCCCCAACATTAAAGGTGACCTCCGCCATTTGCTGTCCTTCATATTCCCAGCGATGGGTGTACGTTTCGCCCTGTGCGCCGACAATTTCCGTAAAAAAATACACGACAGAGTGGTCGTTGGTTAGCGTGGTAATGTTGTCGGTAGGCTCGTGGTCCACCACGGCGGTGGTAAACTGGGCGCGGGCAATGGTGTCATCGTTGACGGCGCTTTGCGGGGTGGCGGACTCCGATGCCGGCTGATCCTCTGTCGGTTCCATGGATTGCGTTTGTGTAGTGGCGCTATCCATTGCACCTTTGTCCATCATGCCCTCGTGGTCCATGGCGCCACTTTCGCTCGTGTTACCTTCCATTGTGTTGCCTTCCATAGTATTGCTGTCCATCATGGTTTCCTGCGCCTGAGCAGTGGCGCAAAATACAATAGCCAACAGGCCAACCATCAACTGCCGGTTTATAATGTGGATAAATGTCATAGCGGATTTCCCTTGTTACGTTGGTTTTTGTACTGAAAATTTTTGTTAAACCGTTTTTGATACTGATACAACCCAGGTGTTACCGGCAACAGCCAGCTACCGGCGTTAATCATCTGGTGAGTAGAATTGATTTTGAATGCTGACTATTAGACATTAACAGGAATTCGTTATTCTTCAAGGTACGTATAGCCGGTAAGCCCCGCTTTTAATTCCGTCAAATAGGCGTCGTATTGTTTTGCGGGTAGATCCGCAGCCGTTAACCTGTTTTTGTAGGTGGCAATGAATTCGTCTGTGTCATAGTGGACATGACGCAAAATGTAGTCAACGGAATCGCCGTGCTTTGGTTTACTTACGACATAAGCACCGTTGGATAAATCAACGTTAACAGAGTTTGTGTCGCCGAACAAATTGTGCATATCGCCGAGAATTTCCTGGTAGGCCCCTGTCAGAAAAATACCAAGGTAATACGGTTCGCCGGGTTTGACAGTGTGCAAGGGTAAACTGGCTTCAATACCGTCGGCGTCAACGTATGAGTCGATGCGGCCATCGGAGTCGCAGGTAATATCGTGAATGGTTCCCCGTTTGTCCGGTTCTTCGTTGAGGCGGTGCAGGGGTACGATGGGAAAAATTTGGTTAATCGCCCAGATGTCGGGCAGCGACTGGAACAGGGAAAAATTACAAAAATATTTATCCGCCAGTTTTTCGTTTAACTCGTCCAGTATGTCACGGTGAGACTTTTTACCGCTGTCCAGGCGGCGCCGCAATTTGTCGCACAGTTCGTAGAAAACCTGTTCGCAGGCGGCTTTTTCAGCCAGTCCCAGGGTGCCCTGGTTAAATTGGAGCTTGGCGGCATTCATGATACGAATGGCATTATGATAGCTATCCATAATCCGGTGGCGGTCGTGCTCGAGGTCTTCCATGCAACGGCGCAGTTGTTCAATGACGGCGGATTTGTGGTGGTCCGCCGCAATCGGCGGTAAGCCCACCATCTGTTCTGTTTCGATGACTTCCATCACCAGCACCGCGTGGTGGGCCACCATGGCACGGCCGGATTCGGTCACAATATGTGGATGAGGCATGTCCTGTTGATCACTGACACGGACCAGGCAGTCGACAATCGTGTTAGCGTAATCGGTGATGCCATAGTTCATGGAAAAATAGCTGCGCGAACGTGTGCCTTCATAGTCGATGCCCAACCCGCCACCCACATCAACGGTATCCAGACGGTGTGCGCCCGCCTTGCGCAGTTCCGCATAATAGCGCGCGCATTCGGTGATGCCGTTTTGGATGTCTTCAATATCGGTGATCTGGGAACCAAGATGAAAATGCAACAGCTCAAGGCAATCGAGCAGTTCGTGCTGGCGCAACTGGTTCAGTGCTTTTAACGCCTGGCTGGAGGAAAAACCGAATTTGGATTTTTCACCACCGGTATTCTGCCATTTGCCGCCGGCAATAGAGTCCAGCCGAAGCCTGATGCCCAATGATGGTTCGATGTTCATTGCCTTGGCTTCGTTAATGACAATATTTACCTCGGACGGTTTTTCCAGCACGATATAGATAGTGTGCCCCAGTGCTTTGCCGATCAACGCCAGGCGAATATATTCGCGGTCTTTATAGCCATTGCAGACAATGATTCCCTGCTGCGGCCTGGCCAGGGCCAGGCATGCCATTAATTCCGGTTTGCTGCCGGCTTCCAGTCCCACCGGATGATGGGTATTGAGCAGTTCCGTGACCACGCTTTGTTCCTGGTTTACCTTAATGGGATACACCGGCTTATAGTGGCCGTGGTAATGCCGGGACTGCATGGCACCGGCGAATGCCGTGCATAAATGGTCGACGCGGTCGTGCAAAATATGGGGGAACCGGATCAGACAGGGCAGCGCCAGGTTGTTCGCCTGGATGTGCTCAACCAATTGCCGGAGTTCAATATTGGGTATGCTCTGGTTGCGGCCGGCGTTGACGGTTAGTCTGCCGTCATTATTAACATCAAAATAGCCGCCGCTCCAGTGCTGGATATTGTATAGCGACCTGGCGTTGGCAATGGTCCAATCTTTCATAATTTTCAGTCTATTACGTGGTGGTATTGGAGGGCTGCCGGGCCGGTACTTGCCGTTGCCAGCCAGGTGCGGTATCGTTTGCGCCCTTCACAGAATCCGGATATGTTAACGTGCCGGTCCAAAAACACGGTGATTATATGACATTAGATGACAAATGGTTTACAGAAATCTGTCACGAATGTGGCACGGCATTCTCGCTAAAGATTAACCGCCAGCTGCACGAGGAAACGACACCTTATCAAACCATCGCCATCTATGAAACCGAGAAGTTTGGCAACCTGATGGTAATCGATGGGTTTACCATGGTGTCGCAGCGGGACAACTTCCTGTATCACGAAATGATGGCGCATCCGGTTTTATTTACCCATCCGAATCCGAAAAACGTGGTGATTATCGGCGGTGGCGATTGCGGCACACTGCGGGAAGTATTGAAACATCCCGGGGTCGAAAAAGTCTGGCAGATCGAAATCGATCAACGTGTCACCGAGCTTTCCGAACGTTACTTCCCTGAATTATGTGAATCTAATAATGATCCACGAGCGGAACTTTGTTTTGTCGACGGTATAAAATGGGTGGCCGACGCCAGTCCGAATAGCATCGACATTATTATAGTAGACAGCACCGATCCCGTCGGGCCGGCGGAGGGGTTGTTTACCAGGGATTTTTATCGCGACTGCGAGGCGGCACTGGCGGACAACGGGGTATTGGTCCAGCAAAGCGAATCGCCGCTGGTGCACCAGCGGCTGCTCAAATCCATGCGCCAGGCGATGCGCGAAGGCGGATTCGGTAATCTGGCAACCCTGCACTTTCCCCAATGTATCTACCCATCCGGCTGGTGGTCGGCGACCATGGCCAGCAGTTCCCTGTCATTGCACCGTTTCCGGGAGCAGGATGTGATGGACAAGCCATTTTCGACCTTGTATTACAATGCGGATATTCATAAGGGCGCGCTGGCGATGCCGGAGTTTTTCAAGTCCATGCTAAAGTGAGGCGGAAATAATCAGGGTAGTGCAGGGATGTATGTCGCGCGCGACAATGCGGCGCTGGACGCTAACGATGGGATATCACGACAATAGGGTAGGCAGTTAGCAAAAACAGCGTGAGTTCAGCGCGAGTACAGCGTGAGTTCAGCGAAATTATTTACACCACTCATCCACTTGCGACTGCGCTTCTGACATTTTGGCCTGGCGCGTGCTATCGTCCCAGTAATTGCGTTCGCCCTTTTCGTTAACCTCATACAGGCGGCCACCCACTTTGATGGCTGCCAGGCGCTTTTTGGCAACACTGCAGTTTTTCTTACGAATTTCGGCGTTCTTTTTTTCCACTTCGGCCAGCTCTTTTTTGTTTTTAATCTTGACGGTTTTTTCCGGGTCTTCACGCTTGTTATCAGCTTCGCTTTCTGAAGTAGTTGTGCTGCTGCTTGTGGCGGGGTGCGCGGGCTTAACCTTGATATTCAACTCCTGTGCAGCGGTCGGGGGTTTTTCAGCGCCGTAGTGAACATTGCCGTTTTGATCCACCCATTTATAGACTTTGCCGGCGAAAGCGCCGGGCGCCAGTATCAAGAAAAGGGCAGCCATCAGGGTGACGAACAAATTGGTATTAATAGTCATCGTTGTTTCCGCCAGGATCGTGAATGAATTCTGAATAAATCGTTAATGTCCGGGATCGATTCCGTTGGTATCGCAGCGGTTACCCGAAACCTTCTCCGAAACCCTCATAATAAACGGGTGTCATCAAATGAACCGTCGCCGCTTTAGTGGCCGCGGGCCCTCCCGCTAAGCGTAGCTTGTGAGGATAGCGCTGCAATCCATGAATAACAAATTTTGGGGTTATCTTAGAATTTCTTCGGCCACATAGGCAAATACTTGAGTATTTTCAACGATTTCTAGACGGATGTCACAAAATGGAGCATGTTGTTAGCTGGTTATAACAGCCGGGCTGGATAAAAAAAGGGCGCCTGAAAAAAGGCGCCCTGCAAGGTCTCTCAAAGTATGAGGAAGGGTTTACTTTGTAGAGAGGATCACTATTTGGCCTGGGTAAATTCGGGATAGGCTTCCATGCCGCATTCCACCAGGTCCACACCTTCGTATTCTTCTTCTTCGCTCACCCGGATACCCATGATGGCCTTCAGGGCGCCCCACACGATCAAGCTGGCGAGGAATACCCATACCAGGATGGTGAACAGGCCGGTTAACTGCGCGCCAATTGTTGCTTCCGGGTTGGTGATGGCGACCGCAATGAGGCCCCACATGCCCACCGTGCCGTGTACTGAAATGGCTCCCACCGGGTCGTCAATTTTCAGCTTGTCCAGACCCACGATGGAGAATACGACAATGATACCGCCCACCGCACCGACAATGGTGGAAGCCAGCGGGCTGCCCGCCAGTGGTTCGGCGGTAATGGCTACCAGGCCGGCAAGAGCGCCGTTTAATGCCATGGTCAGGTCCGCTTTACCGAATACCAGCCTTGCGGTAATTAATGCGGCGATGACACCACCGGCTGCGGCCATATTGGTGTTAACGAATACCAGGGCAACGGCGTTGGCTTCTCCCACATCTGAGACTTTAAGTTCAGAACCGCCGTTAAACCCGAACCAACCCAGCCACAGGATAAAGGTGCCCAGTGTTGCCAGGGGCAGATTGGCGCCAGGAATAGGGTGTATTTCGCCGTTTTTACCGTATTTACCTTTACGGGGGCCTAGCAGTAATACGCCGGCTAACGCAGCTGCTGCACCACACATATGCACGACACCGGAACCGGCAAAGTCATTAAAGCCCAACTGGTCCAGGAAGCCGCCGCCCCATTTCCAGTAACCTTGCATAGGATAAATGAATCCGGTCAAAAACACGGCGAATACCAGGAATGCCCATAATTTCATGCGTTCGGCGACCGCGCCGGATACGATAGACATTGCCGTAGCAACGAATACGACCTGGAAGAAAAAGTCCGACAGGTTTGAGTAATAAGGCGCACCTTCACCGCCGGCGATGACCGCTGCGGCTGCATTGTCAGCTTTACCCAGGATACCGCCGAAACCCGGCCACCAGGAGTTTATTGCACTGTCACCCGGATACATAATGGAATATCCCATCAACATGTACATGACACAGGCTACGGCGAACAGCGCAACGTTCTTGGTCAATATTTCTGTTGTATTTTTTGCGCGGACCAGGCCTGCTTCCAACATCGCAAAACCCGCCGCCATCCACATCACTAACGCGCCGGTTACCAGAAAATAAAAGGTATCCATTGCGTAGGCTAGCTCTTTAATTGCTTCCACGTTATCTCTCCTCCAAACACTCTTTAATTGATTAATACTGCTAAATCCACAATCACTACAGCGCGTCTGGGCCAGTTTCGCCCGTGCGGATGCGGACAACTTCCTGCAACTCACTGACGAAGATTTTTCCGTCACCGATTTTGCCGGTGTTGGCTGCTTTGGTGATCGACTCAATGACCTGGTCTAGCAGGCCGTCATCGATGGCGGCTTCAATTTTGACCTTCGGCAAAAAATCCACCACATACTCAGCGCCGCGATAGAGTTCGGTGTGTCCTTTTTGGCGTCCAAATCCCTTTACTTCGGTTACCGTTACGCCTTGCACCCCGATTTCGGATAGCGCCTCCCGTACGTCATCTAACTTAAAAGGCTTGATTATTGCGGTTACTAACTTCATTTTTTGTCTCCTTTAATCAGGGCCGTCCGAACAAGGAAGGCCGCTAATTACCAAAGGGGGTGTTATTCGGCATTCATTGTTATTAACCGGTGCAGTACGTTGTCCCTGTTACCAATCAGGTACAGCGCGCCTAACCCCTTCAACATTATCTGTTTTAGTTACAGTCACAGGTGCTTTAGCATGGGTTGTGCCATGCGTTGAAAAGGTATTAAAAACAATTGGATAGGCTAATTTTCTAGATAATGCCGCAATTAATAGCGCACCAATTTGGAATATGCACCAAATGGGCGCACCATCGTGGTGCGATGGTTTTTCATTTTCGGGGCATGCGTGAAGCGGGCTAAACCTATTACCCAGGAGCTTAATCAATAATGGGAAAGTGGAAGGGCAGTAGATGCAGTGTTGTGTATCCGGTCAAACACCAGGGCACAAAAACCGGCAGGCTATGGTTGAAACTAATAACCTCTAGTATCTACGTAATTTCAGTTTACGGGTGCCCTGGTATTGACCAGGTTACAGGTTCATCTGCTTGTTTTATGAGTTCGTACTCCTGATGCAACTTTTAACAGTGAAGAAAAGAACGGGAAGTGGTTCAACGTGCCGGATCATTCGATATCGCGGATTCGCAACGGACAATAGCGAACAGCCTGGATCGCCCTACGTTCTTTCCCGAAAGTTTATTCAGTAATGTAGTCAACAAAGTTACTAACCTCAGTGCACGATTAAGGGCTGAACTTTTTGGATATAGAAATGACCGTCCGAAGGTTGTCGGTATTTCTGCCCAACTTGGCTTCGCCGTCACTAAGGGTTGTACCACTGAGTTTAAATTCAAAACGTATAGTGTCTATCATGGAGCTCAGGGCAACGCTGGCGTCCGTATAATCTTTCAGGGGAATGGTGGCGCCGCCGTCATTTTCATCGACGGTGTAACGGCCGACATGAACATCAACGTTCCATTGGTTAAATGCCGGTAGTGACATGTATGCTTCGAGGTAGGTACCCGAATCCGGCGAGAAGGATAATTTGCCGCCCACATTGTCGTGTTTAACGCCAAAATACAATTCCGCATAGTTAGACGACTCGTACTGGGGCAGGTAATAGAACCGCACGCCGGCGTCATATTTGAAATAATCGGCCTGGCCCTGGTAACCGGCGGCGATTTGCAGCTCCGAACCGCCAAACACGTTGGAGCCGAAAAATTCGGCATGAATACCGGTAGGGTCCATTAATGTCAACCGACCCTGTAAAGTGGCGTCGCTACTTAGCGCGATACCTCGCCAGAGATAGGTGGACGTGGCGGTTGCTTCGGCTTCCATTTTGTTTTCCTGTGCCACTGCAAACGGTGTGTTAGCACAGGCGGCGATAATAGCGGTGCCCGATATCAAACGTTTCATGTATTGCTTCGAGAAACCCATACCCTGCTGACTCCTTTGATTGTGTGTAAATTAATCATTGTTCAATGTACGCCGGGTTTCGGCGTGGGTTATAATGCGGCAACATACCACGTGCATCACATTGTTGCACTTCTATCGACCATTGACACAGGCGGGAAAACGTTATGGCTTTTGATCCCAAGCAGTTCGATGAGCTCACCGACAAAGTGGTTAATCTTTTGCCAAAGGGCGTGCGCAATGTCCAACAGGATATTGAAAAAAATATCCGCGCGCTCATGCAAAGTACATTTTCCAAAATGGATCTGGTGACCCGGGAAGAATTTGACGTCCAGACCGCGGTGCTGGCCAGAACCCGTGAAAAACTGGAACAACTGGAAAAGCAAGTCGCGGAGTTGGAAAGCAAGTCCCGTTAGCGCAGGGCGCGGGATACGAACCGAGTGAACCTTTATAACAGTCTTGAATAGGGAAGTTGTGCGTAGTGGTACGATCGCCTGGTCCAAACCGGGCACTGGCAGAATGGTATTGGTAACGACGGGGTGAATATTCACGGCAATATTTGATTGCTGCTTTCAGTGCGCAGTGTTAATTTCAACACCGTTAATTTCAACACCGTCAAAAGAAATAATAATATCCTGACCTGATCCAATCGTTGTTATGTCACTAGCCGTTGTCTACAGTCGGGCGCAAACGGGCATCGATGCGCCGTTAGTCACCGTCGAAGTGCACTTGTCCAACGGGTTGCCTTCGCTATCCATTGTTGGCTTGCCGGAGGCGGCGGTCAAAGAAAGCAAGGACCGGGTGCGCGGCGCTCTGTTAACCTCGCAACTGGATTTTCCCAACCGCCGTATTACCGTTAATCTGGGTCCAGCCGATTTGCCCAAGGAAGGTGGTCGGTTTGATTTGCCCATCGCCATTGGCATCCTGGCCGCTTCGGGACAGTTGCCGGTGGATCAATTAGCACAATACGAGTTTATCGGCGAACTGGCATTAAGTGGCGAAGTGCGCAGCGTCAAAGGTGTGTTGCCCGCGGCCGTGAAAGCACGCGACGCGCAACGCGCCCTGTTTGTGTCGGCTGATAACGCGGACGAAGCCGCGCTGGTCAGTGACGGTACTGTTTATGGCGCCCGACATATACTGGACGTCTGTGCGCACATCAACAAGGTGACACCTCTTGAGCCCCATGCATTGTCCGCATCGTTATTGCAACCGGACAACTCATTGGATCTCGCCGACGTGCGCGGTCAGCATCATGCCAAGCGCGCCCTGGAAATCGCGGCGGCGGGTGGTCATTCACTGCTGATGGTCGGCCCGCCGGGAACGGGCAAAACCATGCTGGCCAGTCGCCTGCCGACGATTATGCCAAAGATGACCGAAACCGAAGCCCTGGAAGCGGCGGCGGTTGCTTCTATCAGCGACCAGGGATTTCATTTTCAACAATGGGGCCAACGCAGTTTTCGCAGTCCGCATCATACCGCATCCGGAGTGGCCCTGGTGGGAGGCGGCAGTAATCCGCGGCCCGGTGAAATTTCCCTGGCGCATCAGGGCGTGTTGTTTCTCGACGAGTTGCCCGAGTTTGACCGCAAGGTGTTGGAAGTGCTGCGTGAACCGTTGGAATCCGGCCGTATCACCATTTCCCGTGCCGCGCGGCAGGCGGAATTCCCCGCCCAGTTTCAACTAATCGCCGCCATGAATCCTTGTCCCTGTGGTTATCACGGTCATCAAAACGGCCGTTGTCACTGCACCGAGGACCAGATCCAACGTTACCGCAACCGGATTTCCGGGCCGTTGCTCGACCGCATCGACATGCACATTGAAGTTCCCCATGTACCAAAGTTGATCGGTAGAACAAAGCCCAACCAGGAACAAGAGACGGGAAGTGAAACTGCCCGCCGGCGTGTGGAACAGGCCAGGCAAAGGCAATTCGCCCGCAGTGCCACCACCAACGCCAGGCTAAGTAACCGGGAACTGGACAGAGTCTGTAATCTCAATGAAGACCAGATCGAACTCATGGAACGAGCTATCGACCGGTTTGGCCTGTCATCCCGCGCCTACCATCGCATTTTAAAAGTCGCGCGTACTATCGCAGACCTCGAGCATAGCGACGTCGTACAAACCCAACATCTTACTGAAGCTATTAACTACCGCAAGCTGGATCGGGAAGCGGCGGTGTCAATACTCCATAGAACACCAAATTGAATAACGCTGCATCGGAAGCCGTGATCAAGTTATTTCCGGATTTATTGATCGCATACGTCCAGCAACTAATATCTAAATGTCGGTATGCGACCCTTTCCAGACACTGGGAAATATGTGTAAATTGTATTCAGATTTCCCGATAGCGGACGTTGCTCAAAAAGAAATGAATGCCTGGCTATACTGCATTGCAGACCTACAGTGATTAATGCAAGAATGTCTGCTTACAATACAAAGAACTCATTATTATAGACAATATTTCGTGTCAGCATATAGCCTCTTCTGCACGAGACTAAATATTTGTTTATGAAATTATAGTAGAAGAATGTTCGTAAATAATTGGAGTACTGGGTTAACAAAGGAAGAGTAATGTTTTCCAACATAAAACAAAATATTTACAGTGGCAATATTAATTTGTACAAAGGAAACCATAGGAATTGAACGTGCTATTGTCTGTAGGTAAATTATTTGATTATAGAAAGATTGGTGTAATCAGTTGTTTGTTCGTAATGTTGGTGCTACCTGCTTGTGTTCCTTTAATGCAACCAAAATCTCTTTGCCCGGACTGTGAGCCATTGGAGAGTGCTGTCGCTGATAGTAACTATGACCTGGTGAGACGATTGTTACCAGAGGAGAAAAATATTAGTCGACCACTTCGAAATGGAAATACACTGTTGCATTATGCTGCCATGAAAACGAATTTAGAAATCGCGCAATTGCTAATAGATAACGGAGCAAATCTAGACGCAAAGAACAATAATGGTGAAACGCCTTTGATTACGGCACTAAGTTATGGGTCTGAAGAAATTGCCTTGTTAATAGTTGAATCGGGTGCAGATGTTGAAGCAGTTGTGCCAAATGGACCATCGGTGTTGTCAAAAGCGGCTGCTCGAAAGAATCTAGTATTGGTAAAATCTATCGTTGAAAAAGGTGCTGACCTATCCCGCGTAGACGGACGAGGCGAAACACCGTTATTTTTAGCCGCTGAAAGTGGCGGTGAGGAAGTATTTTTATTTTTACTCAAAAAAGTAGGTCCCGATCATAACAAAAAGGCTAACAGAGTCTCACCGCTTTTTCCTGCTGTAAACCGAAAATCATATGCTATTACAGAAGCGTTACTCAAAGCCGGTTATGATCCTAATGTTGCGCTCGATTCAGGTATTACACCAATTTTTGTAGCAGCATATAAAGGATCGGAAGAATTAGTAAAATTGCTTGCAAATAGTGGGGCTAAGTCAAATATTGCTCTACAACGCTTCGGAAGCCCAATTCATGCTGCAATTATTGGCGGGCATCCCAATATTGCGCGGTACTTGATTAGTTCTGGTGTTGAGCCTACCTCGGTAACAGATACGCTGTCATCTACCTTTGCTTCTGCGGTTAGTTATCACCTATATGGAAAATGGATACAAAAGAATGATAAGATCAAAGCAAGATCTGCTTTAACCGCAGCTATAGATTTATATAATCAAGTCGAGAAAGATGGTAGTAAAGCAATTGACGAAGCGAATTCAAGTATTTGGAACAACCGGATATCTGAAATGATTTATTTTACAATGTTGGCGGCAATAGGGCTGGATCCAACTCTTGCAGCTAGCTCATCTGATACATTGGATACTCGATTGGCTGTGGATTATGCGAATACACAACTTGAGTATAAACAGAAACACATAAACGAATTAATAGAGACGAGCAAAAAGGCGGTAGTAGAATGTCAGTCAATTCTACAAAATCTATAAATATCCAAAAATGGATACGGAGGGTTTGAAATAATTATGAAATACAAAGGATCTACTCTTCTTTCTAGAATGTCAATTTCCGCTTCTGACCGATGCTAGGCATTGAAAAAAGTACCATGAACTTCCGCAACTGCTGCTAAGCGCTAGTTAGATTTACCTAAAGCAGTGTCTGCTTTTATAATTATTAAAAGCCGCAGGTGTTACGGGCGAGGGTCCGGAACTGGCCGAAAATAGTCATTCGACGAATTTAAGGGCAATATCTCCTGGCGCTGTGTTCGACACTCTTGGTACACCGAGTATCTTCCTTGGCCTGCCGCCATTTACTAGGCATTAAACGGTCAAGTGTTGTTTAATCAGTTTGTCGTTGAGGCCTTCCATTTTACCATTGGCGACGCTGCGACCGTTGTTCATGAGGACGAATTCTTTGCCGACACGGCGGGCGAAGGGAAGTTTTTGTTCTACCAGCAGGACCGTCAGGTTTTCTTCGGCGTTCAGCTTTAATATAACATCGCCAATTTGGTGGACGATGTTGGGCTGGATGCCTTCGCAGGGTTCGTCCAGTATTAACAGCTTGGGTTCGATCACCAGGGCGCGGCCGATGGCCAGTTGTTGTTGCTGGCCGCCGGAAAGGTCGCCGCCACGTCGTTTGAGCATGTCTTTCAGCACGGGGAATAGTTCATAGATACGTTTGGGTATTACCTTTTTGTTGTCATTCCTGGCCTGTAACCCGATCTGCAGGTTTTCTTCTACGGTGAGCTGGGCAAAAATTTCCCGGCCCTGTGGGACATAACCAATCCCGATGTGGGCCCGGCGGTCCGGCGCCATGTTAATGATATTTTCACCTTCGAACTCAATGGTGCCGGACTCAGCGGGAAGTAAACCCATAATCGTTTTCAAGAGGGTGGTTTTACCCATGCCGTTGCGTCCCATCAGGCAGGTACAGTTGCCGGCGCGGATGTCCAGTGAGACATCCCACAGGGTGTGGCTTTCCCCATAGTATTGATTAAGGTTAGATACTTTTAACATCTTGTTGTCCGGTACATTAATTGTTTGTCCGTATTGTTATTTCCGCACGTGCTATTCACCGAGATAGACCTCGATGACTTTAGGATCATTCTGGACTTCATCCATGCTGCCCTCCGCCAGTACGCTGCCTTCATGCAGTACGGTCACCGTGCGCGCGATGGAGCGTACAAAGTCCATGTCGTGTTCCACCACCACCACGGAATGCTCGCCGGCAAGGCCAGTGAGCAGTTCCGCGGTGCGTTCGGTTTCCTGGTGGGTCATGCCGGCAACCGGTTCGTCGACCAACAGTAACAGCGGCTTTTGCATTAACAACATACCGATTTCCAACCACTGGGTCTGTCCGTGTGATAACAGGCCGGCGCGTGAATGGACCAGGTTTTTCAGGCCGATAATCCCCAAGACCTCATCGATATGGTCCCGTTGTTCACCGTTGAGTCGTGCAACCAGGGTTGGCCACACCGATTTGTTGGTGTGTAGCGCCAGTTCCAGGTTTTCAAAAACCGTGTGATGAGGAAACACCGTTGGCTTTTGAAATTTGCGCCCAATGCCAACCTGCGCGATTTCATGTTCGGCCATGCGGGTCAGGTCCATGGTTTGACCATAAAACGCGGTGCCCTCATCGGGGCGTGTTTTGCCGGTGATACAGTCCATCATGGTGGTTTTGCCCGCGCCATTAGGCCCGATAATGCAACGCAGCTCGCCATGATCAATATAAAGAGTGAGGTCGTTGATGGCCTTGAAGCCGTCAAAGCTCACGGTCATGTTTTCAATGTAAAGTATGGGGCCCTTTTTAATGTCGACGATGCCGGGCCGGACAGGACGAACGCCGGAAGTAAATGGAAACCGTTCTTCGGCAACAAAGTCAAATACGCGGTCACGGCGCATGACTTCGCGGAGTTTGTCCAGTTGGTTCATGATTCCGCCTCCGCTTTGGCGGCCGTACTAACACCGGCGCCTCCTGAGCCGCCGCGTTTGCCCTTGAACTTGGCGATCAGTCCCACAATGCCCTTGGGCAAAAAGATGGTGACTACAATAAACAAACCACCCAGAATGAATAACCAGATTTCCGGCAGCGCGCCGGTGAAGTAAGTCTTGGCGTAATTGACCAGGCCTGCGCCCAGTGCCGCGCCATACAAGGTACCCCGGCCGCCTACGGCGACCCATACCACCAGTTCAATGGAATTGATGGGCGAGAACTCGCCGGGATTAATAATGCCCACCTGCGGTACATATAGTGCGCCGGCTATGCCGGCCAGTACCGCCGAAAAGGTGAAGATCCATAACTTGTAGCTTTCCGTTTTGTAACCCACGAACCGTGTACGATCTTCTGAATCCCGAATGGCCGCCACTACTCGTCCGAATTTGGATGTGACGATATAGCGGCAGGCCAGGTAACCCAGGGCCAGCGCTATGATCGAGGCGAGAAACAGGCCAATGCGGGTACTGTCCGATTGCAGATCAAAGCCCAGGATGTCCTTGAAGTCGGTTAAGCCATTGTTGCCGCCGAAGCCCATTTCGTTGCGGAAAAACGCCAGTAATAATGCGTACGTCAACGCCTGGGTGATAATGGAAAGGTAGACGCCGGTGACCCGGGAGCGAAATGCCAGCCAGCCAAACACAAACGCCAGCAGCCCTGGCACCACCAGGACCATCAACATGGCGAACCAGAACATATCAAAGCCGTACCAGTACCAGGGTAGTTCTTTCCAGTTAAGGAAAACCATGAAATCCGGTAGCTCCGGATTGCCATAGACCCCACGGTCACCGATCTGTCGCATCAGGTACATACCCATGGCGTAGCCGCCGAGCGAAAAGAACGCGCCGTGACCAAGACTTAAGATACCGCAATAACCCCATACCAGGTCCAGGGCCATGGCCAGCAGGGCATAGGTCAGGTATTTACCCAGCAGGGTGACGGTATAGGTGGATACGTGTAATGCTGATGACTCGCCAACTCCAAGGTTGAATATGGGAATCAGTATTGCAAGTACGGCGAGAATGCCGAGAAATATTTTGCCGCCCTTATCGCTGGTAAAGAGCTGCGCCGTGAGGCTTTTGTATTGCATAAGTTAGTTCTCCGCAGCCCGGCCTTTTTGGGGAAACAGGCCACGGGGTTTTTTCTGAATGAATAAAATGATGAACACCAGTACCAGTATCTTGGCCATCACGGCCCCTGACCAGGGTTCCAGAAACTTGTTGACCACGCCCAGGGACATGGCCCCCACCAGTGTGCCCCAGAGGTTACCGACGCCACCGAACACCACCACCATAAATGAATCAATAATGTAGGACTGACCAAGATTGGGCCCGACATTGGTAAGCTGACTTAACGCGACACCGGCGACACCCGCAATGCCGGAGCCAAGCCCGAATGTCAGCGCGTCAACCCATTCGGTTTTGACGCCCATGGCTTTGGCCATGGTGCGGTTCTGGGAAACCGCGCGTACTTGCAGGCCCAGCGGTGTTTTTTTGAGTACGGCCAATAAAGCAAAAAACACCATTAAACTGAAAATGACGATATAAAACCGGTTATAAGTCAGGGTGAAGGCGCTGTTGATTTCCAGGGCGCCGCTCATCCATTGTGGTGTTTCCACTGATCGGTTGAGGGGAGAGAATATAGTGCGTACCAGTTGTTGCAGG
>JASFOJ010000045.1:0-29816 GCA_050116575.1 Gammaproteobacteria bacterium
ACACCCAGCCCTTCAAAACGGGCCGGTTCCTGCCAGGCCATGGTGACACCCAGTCGCGCCCTTTCATACAGTGTCAGGCCGTTAATCACCTGGTTATCAAAGACGATATCTCCCGCACTCGGCTCATAGCCGGAACACCCCATCACCAGCCGCGCCAGGGTGCTTTTGCCGGTACCGTTACTGCCCAGCAAAGCGTGAATCTCGCCGCGCTGCACCGATAAATCCAGATTGTCCAGTATCGCCCTGTTTTCCTTATAAAAAGACACTGAGCGAACGTCGAGCAACGCCATGGAACGCACCAAGGTTTTGTTTATTTAAAGGAACGTCTGAGTAAGTCATTCTGCCCAAGGCAAGCATCCAGTAAGTGGATAACTTTCCTGGACTCCGGCATATCGCCGGAGTGACGAACTAGCGCCAGATCAGAGCTTCCTTAAACAAGATGGCTGAAATGCTATGTTATTACTCTGATAAAAATCAATGATTAACAATTTAATCAGCCTAATATGGGGAGATAAATTGGCATTGTTAGTTGGTCATGAGACCAGGTTGCACTTGCCACTGAATGATAACCGCTGATCGATATTGCCACCGATGACCATCAGCCTCGCGCAACTCAAAAAGAGCACGCTTTATTCAGAAGCGCTGGGCATCGACTTGTCGAAAAATACCGACTCGGAACTTTTTAAATGGTTACTGGCCAGTGTGTTATATGGCGCCCGTATCAGTGAAACCATTGCCGAGCACACTTATCAGACTTTTGCCAGTTACGGTTTGCTAACGCCGGAAGAGATATTGGACGCGGGCTGGCATTTTCTTGTCAATCCGGTGATGGCCGAGGGCGGCTATGTTCGTTACGACGGCAAAACATCAACCACTGTATTGAGAATCAGCGACATGCTGATCAACGAATACGACGGTAGTCTGCTCAAGCTGCATAACATGGCCCACGACAGCCGGGACCTTGAATCAAAACTCGACGCCTTTCCTGGCATCGGTCCGGTAACGGTGAACATTTTTTTAAGGGAACTACGCCCGTACTGGAAACACAGCGACCCGGAACTGCTGCCATTGGTCGCGGAAGCCTCGCAAACCCTGGGCCTCGATCTAAGTGCTTATAACCGAAAGACGGTCACCTTTACCCGCATCGAGGCCGGGCTGATTCGTATGCGTAAAACCATTAAGCGACAACTGGCGAATAGCGTCGAATAACTAGTGGCGTTAAACCACTACCTCCAATTGGGCCTCACATTGGGAGCAAAAGGATTTGCCTTTACGGTCGGTGTCTTGCAGTGAATTGCTTAAATGCATGACACATTCCGGTTTGTCACAGTGACCCAGGCCAAATGTGTGCCCCAGCTCATGGACGGATTCTTTTACGGCACGCTCAAGGAATAGTGTGTCGTCGGCACCACTGTGGAGACGATGCAGCGAAACAACGGCGGCTCTACCCGGTGACTCTGCCAGCCCAAAAACAAAATTAAGGCCTGGTGCATACAGGTCCGCCTCGGTTACCCCCAGGGCCGGTACATGATCACAGGCTTTTTGGAGGCACTGCAACAATGCATTGGCATCATATTGACCGCGTTGCGAGTTATATGCCAGCGCTGGAATCGCAATATGCGGCAAGGCACTGGCCCGAACACCGACGGCATCAAGTTCCCCCATTAAATGCGCGAGATCCATTTTGGCGGTGTCCGCAAAAGGAACAATGAGAATTTCGATGTTCATGGTGTGCACCCAAGCCCGGTGCCCCTGGCGGCAGCGAACCTACTAACGCGTAATAATTTAAACTAGCACATAAAAGATCATCGATAATTAACTTCGGTCAATTTTCCTGCATACAAAATCAAATATAATCATTGACTAACAAGGAGATGCGCCGATGAAACACGATCCGATCGATGATTTAATACGCCATATCCTGGCCCGGCTTCATGACGATACCAGAGTGAATACTCACCGTTCGCCGATCTCGGTAACGGTGGTGGGACAAAAATTGATACTGGAAGGTGAAATGGACAACATCGCTGAAAAGCGGGCCGCTGTGGATACCGCAAAACGCTCCCTCGCTGGCCAAAAGCCCTGGTCCGTCATCGATCGGCTCCACGTTCACTCCGTGGATCACAAGGGAAATCTTGAACTTACGCAGGCAATCACACTGGCCTTAACCGATGAACCGGTATTCCGCGATTACACGATCATTATGAAAGTGGCCGATGAGATTGAAACGGTGCGGGACGCGGGTCCGGGCAACCGGGAGATCCTGACAATTGTGGACAACGGCAGTGTCACGTTGTCAGGCCAGGTTGACAGCCTGTCCCATCGCCGGCTGGCCGAAGTATTAATGTGGTGGACCAATGGTTGCGAGTTTGTTGACAATCAACTGGAAGTTGTGCCGCCGGAAGAAGACACGGACAACGAAATCAACGACGCCGTACGCATTGTGCTGGAAAAAGACCCGCTAGTGCATGCCAGCCAGTTGCTGACCGGTACCGCCGGTGGCGTGGTGGTATTAAACGGCCTGGTCGCCAGCAAGGAAGAAAAACGACTGGCTATCCTCGACACCTGGTATGTACCCGGCGTCACGGACGTGGTGGATCGCATTGAAGCCCGGACCTGAAACGGGATCGTCATGGCGGGTAAAATTCGGGAAACTCTGAACAGGTAACATTTACCGCACTTTATCAGAGTTTCCGGAAGTTACCTAGTGCAGACTTTTGTGATATCGCTCGCTCGTCGCGCCTATATGGTGCTGTGCGAGAAAGTGGTAAAGGTCCTGAATCTGATCCACCAGCCCCTTCGCGTCGTCATCCGTCATACTGTCGGCGGACATATCAATGGCGTCTTTATCACCTTCAGCGTCAACCTTGGTCAGTTCATCATTAATGGTTTCCAGTACGTCAACCATATAATCATCAAGTCCTTCGGGCCCCACATACTGCAACTCACTGCGGTAGGCATTGGCGAGGCGTTGTTGAATCGTTCCTGGCCCGTCCAGGATATTCATCGCGCGAATCAGTCTTTCATAACTGGAAGCCATGGCTTTTCTCCAATAAATACTAATACCGTTATGTTATCCAAATTAAAGGTGCGTGTTGTTGACAGAAGACAAAAAGCAGGTGATCAATGCCCTTTTTGGCATCATGCGCACTAATCTCACCGGCATTAAACTGTCATGGGCGAACGTTAAATCGAGTAAAGCAAGTTACCATCCGCGCCCTGGCCGGGTAAAGTCGGTATCTTTAAAATGACGGCACGGTTACCAATCTGCGATATTTCGGTTGTTTGTATGAGAAATATCAAGCAACGGTTTGAAAACAGTATTCCCATGACAGGCGATTAAAAATTAATATGGTTTTCGCTCGTCGATTTATTCTGGATAAACCCCTGGTATTTATAGAAACCTTACCAGCCGCATCTTCGCAAGATTTTACGCAATGACTACGGATTACAGCATAAGAAAATATTGATCCTTCACTTTTGATGCTATTGTTAGAATGGAGTAACGACATGAGTATGACCGGAATAAAAGTCTTCGATAACACGTTGCACAAAACAGACTTGTGGCTCAACGATGTCATGAAGACCATGAGCTGGCACGACCGGCATAAGGCCTACATTGCGCTACGCGCCGTGTTGCACACTATCCGGGACCGCATGACACCTGACGAAGCCATTCATTTAGGCGCGGAGCTGCCCATGCTGATTCGCGGCTTTTACTACGAAGGCTGGCATCTGGCTGACAAACCCCTGAAGTACCGGCACAAGGACGAATTCCTGGCCCATATCAAGGAACAGTTACGCGGCGTGGACTACGGCGACCTGGAAAAAGTCGCCGGCGCCGTTTTTGCCGTACTAAGCAAATATGTGGGTGGCGGCGAGATTAGACAGGTCAGGGAACAGTTACCGGGAGAAATTCAGGCACTTTGGCGATAGTGCTGTGCCACTGATTCTGTCGCTCAATGTCAATCGAGGTACAGGAACGAACATCCTACTGCCTGACAAAACTGTTCAACTATTCAACCGGTGGGCCGGCAAACAGGTCGCTTAACGCAAGCATTGTCAGTTTTCCGCCCAGTTGCCGGGAATACGCGCCGGTATCGATGAACCATACGTTCTCGGCGCGCTGAACCTGTTTGTCGACGGTAATGGTGTGCCCACACACCACGTAATCGATACCGTCTACCCCCGACGTTACCCGGCCGTCGGCACGATCTCGCCCCCAAAGTGCCACATGCAGTGCGTCAGGATTACCCGTTTCAATAGCCTGCATGAATTGTTGCCATAACATGTGTTCCGGTACGTCAGCATGCACGATACCGACACGGCCTGCGGCCATTTCCACTTCCATCGCCAACGGCAAACGGGAGACGGCCAGGCGCAAACGCTCCTGGAACACTTCGTCCTGTTGCAACCACCACTCGGCGCCATTCATCATCCAGTTAAATAAACCGGTTGGATTGCCTGATGACAACAGCATGTGTTCGTGGTTGCCCAGACAGGCATGAAACCAGGGTTTGTCCAGCCAATCCGGGGCGGCGGGCGAATGGGGACCACGATCAATGAGGTCGCCAACGGAAAACAGTCGATCGTGCGCGGGATCAAATTTGGCCGCGTCAACCAGCGATTGCAGCTGATCGAAACAGCCATGAATATCACCAACAATATAGTCGGTACCGGCGGTGTTTTGTTCGAATCGTCTAATCGCTGCCATATTTCATCGATGCTTTTCTTAATCCAGGACAATGACTGTGGAGTCTATTGGAAATACCATAAATAGACTAACATTGCGAATAAAATCGACATCAATAATTTGACAAGGAGGGAGCAAACCATGCAATGCCCAAAAGACCATACTGAACTCCAGTCGACTCGCTACGAGAAAAACATCGACGTGGACAAATGCAACACCTGCGGTGGTATATGGCTTAACAAGGAAAAACTGGAAAAAATCCAGGAAACCAGGGGACACAATTATAAAAAGGAATTGTCACAACCCCCCGATTTAGGTTACGAATCCTTCCGGCTCGCGGAACAACAGGCACAACCGCCGCTGTTTTGTCCGAACTGTAACGTCGAGATGGAACGCCGCGAATACGCGCGGGTATCGCAAATACTGATTGACGTTTGTCCGAAATGTCACGGCATCTGGCTGGATCAAACCGAATTACAGGCACTGGAAGTGTTTTATGAGCGCGCCCGCCAGGAGGCCGAATAACACAATTAATGCTGATGTAAAATCAGTCATTCATTTAAAAAGTCAGAATTGATAGCGGAATTCACCCATTATGGTGTTAGCACTATAATTGTCACGATATTCACTGTGCACTTTTAGTGTTGTTATGTAGCCTGAGCGGGTCTCATAACTGAATCCGGCGCCGGCGATTATGCCATTTTGCTCGACCTTCTGTCCTTCGATGGAAAACGTGGCATCCGGCGCGCCAACATACGAAGCGTTAATGGTAGGGTCATCGATATCGTAGTCATGAATCCAGGCGATACTGAATTCCGGGGTAAGGTAGCCGCTTTGGGTTTTGTAGTCCCGTAAAAAGCTGACACCCAGTTGCGATAGCAATGCCCCGGTGGTGCGTGATGACACATTCAGGCTGGTCGCACCGCCGGTTTCGGTAAAGCCGTCCTCATCCAGGTGGGTATACTGCAGGGATGCAAACGGCCGCGTCCACCAGTTGCCGGTTTCGTAATACATGCCACCGGAAACGGCCAGGGAGAGCAAATCACCATTATGGCTGCTGGTTAAGCGCGTTGTACTCGGACCAATGACCACGTCGCGCCGGGTATCGTAATTGTTGCGGCCGTAAGAGAATACCGCATCGATGTAGCCTTTGTTAAACAGGTAGCTGCCATATACGGAAATCATGGTGCTTTGTATGTCACCGGAGCTGGAATCCCCGTCGGCATTCAGGTCATTACTGGCATAGCCGATACTGGCGCCACCGATATAGCGGTTGTCAAACTTGTTGTCCATACCCACCGTAAAGCCATGGACCGTAAAGTCGTAACCAACGTTGTCCGCCGTTGCATCCTGTTCACCGCGTTGCCCAAAGGCCCGCACATAACCGCCATATTTATAGTCAGAACCGCTGCGAACAAATAAGCTCTGTGGTGCAATACCATTGGCGGCCAGTTTATATTTCCCCTCGTTGAGGCGGCGAGTTGGACCCACCAGTTCGCTAAATTGCAGATTGTTCATGCGGGCTGTCACGGTATTAGTATATTGCTGAGCACTGGCAAAAGTCCCTAGTGTCAAATGATCGTGGGCCGCGGGACTTAAGCCGTAAAAGGCATCGGCAAACTCGTCGTTTTGTGACAGCACCTGCACTTCACCAATGGCGTTGTTCAAATCACCTTTCACGGACGGTAAAATGGTATCCAGCTGTCTGGCAACCGCCATCTCGTTACCGGTCCTGGCGACCGTGGTAAAACTCGCGACATCGGCTTGCACTTGCACTTTGTCGTCCAGTTCGTGAAGTTGAAATTTGAGCAGGGGTTTGTCCTCCGGGAGCTTAATGGCGGTAAAGTCCGTACCCTGCTCGATACCGTTGGTGGCATTAAGGATGTCGTACGTTGCGCCGTCAAGATAAGCACCGTTACCCCGTACCACTTTCATTTGTCCGCTTAACGATGCCGTGCCATTTACCAGAAACTGGCCGTTACTGCCATCACCGTATACGGTGGCCTGAAAGTCACCCTTGTCCTGAAAAACATAGTCACGATTCAATTGCAGTGTACCCTTGTTCACCGCAAGATAATCCACCTGCGGAAGGGTCGATAACACGAAGGTACCCTCGCCGTTTTTTTCCGCGCGCAGGCCGGGCAGTTCACCACTATAACTACCGCTATTGTTAAAGGATAACATCAGGCTGCTCATGTCATCGATAATGTTGCCGTTGATCACCGGCGTCCCTTCCATTGACAAGGTATCGGTACCGGTGCCCAGGTCAATATCACCGTTGGTGACCGAACCATCGCCGAGAATAACCTCGTCGTTTCCGCCCCCGGAATCGATGGCGGTGCCCAATGTCGTGACGCCATTGGTTGTACGCGACGTGTCTATGGTGCCTTGATTGATAATCGTGTCATTACCTGGACCTGTCTTGATACCAATGGCATCGGCGATGGGGAGAAGCCCCTGGTCATGCCGGTAGGAAGTTGCGGATGCTGTAGCACTTATAATTCCTGTATTTACGACATTAAAGTCAGCTTCGTCGATAGCGTAGATACCATAGGCATGTGAAATGGCACGTGTTTCCGTATGCATATAGGTGCTACCGACGGTACTTATTTGCGCGGTACCGGAAGCATCAACGGTAATGTTTCCCGCGTTGATAATGGCAAGACTTGTTTGCGCCGCGCCCGCCCAAAGACCAAAAGCATCGGCCGTGGCCAGGCTCCAGTTATTTTCCGCGCCCTTTGGCAACCCCGGGGCTTCGGTATCGGTGCTGGTCGCAGTATTCACCGTGGTCAGGATTTCAATGTTGCCGTCGTTATGCAAGGTTCCTATACCTTCCGCTACATGCACACCCACGCCACGGGCATCAACAATGGCTGTTGAATCGGCCCTGGCACGCGTATCGGCAAGCGCGCCATCTGCCCTTGACCAGCTTGTTGCCGATGCGGTTGACGTAATGTTAATCGCAATATCACCTTGCTGTTCCACAACGCTACCGGCACCCAAGGTTTCAATACCCGCCACGGTTAAATCCACAACCGCCTTGGCGCGCGAATTGGAATCGCCGTCGAGGTTGGATTCAGCATCCGTTTTCGACTTCATGTCTGGATTAGCGTTGATCGTGATAGTTCCCGTGTTTAAAACATAACTGTTATCACCTTCGGTCAAAATACCATGCACCGTGGAATCAAACTGCGTGAGCGCAAGTGCGGTACCCCAGGCGCGGCTGCCATTGCCGTCGGCGTCACCATCGGCATAGCTGCTTGAACCTGGAGATGAATAAATATATATGTCGCCACTGTTGTCGACGCTCGATTGGGCACCGCGGGTACGCAACGCATAGATGCTGGAATCCATCTCGCTACGGGCAAAGCCATTGGCGCTGCCGGTGAAATCCGAATCGGCAACGGCCCTGGCATTACTTGATGTTTCGTCATACAGATCAATGGTGCCTTCCTGTATTAAAGTCGATGCGCCGGCACCTAGATCGATACCCGCGGTAGTCGCATCAACCCGCGCATAGCCCGGTTTTTGTGACAGATCGATACCATACCCCACGCGGCCATCGCCGTCGATGCCGTTACCGTTGGCATTGCCGTTGACCGATGCACTCGCCGTGTTGCTAACGATGATGCTTCCGCTGTTTGAGAACCAATGTTCACCTTCACCAGCAGAAATTCCATAAGCGTCGCTGGTCACACGCGCGTCCACGAATACATCCGTGTCGCCGGACGATCCGCCGTCTGCGTCAACACCGCTGTAAGCCTGGGGTGCAACGGTGACATCGATCTCGCCGTTATTAATCATCTGGAATTGCCCGTCACCGCTTAATATGCCGCGTGCATCCAGGTTTAAGGTCGTATAACCTTCGCCCCAGCCATCGCCGTCAATGGTAACGCCGCCACCATTGGGATCGGCAAATGCCGTTACTTTCACCCCATCCTCGGCCGACGTGCTCACGTCAATGCGTCCATCGTTAAGAATGTTATTATCGCCGTCACCCAGCCTGATGCCATACATGGCCGCGTCGCCGCTTGCGTCCACTTTGCCGGACGCATCGCCGTTGCCGGTAAAGATATCGAAATCGCCCCCCTCCGCCCGCGCCCGTGCATAGATTCCTTCCGTGGAACCGTCATTGCCGTAGTCGCCGCTGCCGGTGGACAACTGCACCTCGATGTTCCCATAGTTCTCAATGACATTATCGCCATCACCGAGGGCGATTCCGTCCGCAGACAAGTGTGCGCTGCTGAGGGCAACCACACCGCCGTCGCTGAAAAACACGCCCGCTTCGGAACTGTGGGTGGCCCAAGCCTGACCGGCGGCGGAAGCGGTTATGTCGCCTTCATTGACCACAGTACCGGCGCCTTCAACACCGCCGATACCGGCAACGCTAACATCGGTGGCCACCGTTCCACTGGCCTCGGTACCGCCGGCTAACTCAGCGGATGCCGCTCCCTGGGTACGCGCCTCGGCGGATACATTGGCGTTGGCTTCACCCGCGTTATAGACCGTAATGCTACCGGACCCGTTGGCAATGGCGGTGGCATGCGCTTCGGCGGTTATAAACTCCGATGTCGCGGCGCTGCCGGCAAAACTGGCGGCGGTGGTATCCGCCGACATATTGGCGTAAGCATCAACGTTGAGGTGTCCACTGTTTTTCACCACGTCATTATCTGCGCCGCTATCGATACCAATCGCCAGTGCATTGGCAGTGATCTTGGCACCGGCTTCGGCATTGCCGAAAATATTCTCGCCGGAACCATAGGCGGTTAACCAGGACTGCGTGCCCACATTCAAATCACCGGCATTGACAATGTGGTCATCACCGCTGCCACCTAACAAACCATAGCTATCGGTCAACGCGCCCAAGGTTGCCGCGGCGGACGCATTTCCGGCAAAATTCCACGATGAAGCATTGGCTGTTGATTGTGTTTTGGCATTGACATCAATCGAGCCGGTATCCGCGTTAACAATTAGATCATTGTCCGCACCACCATCAATACCAACACCCGTCGCATTGGTGGTGGTATCAGCACTGGCACCGGCATCACCGGCGATAGTAACCGACAGGCTTTTGGCCCACGTTTCGGCACCGGTTGCGACATTCAGGTTGCCGGTATTGACAAGTTCATCCTCGCCCGCATCACCTGAAAAACCGCCAGCACCTGCGTTGGCCGTGGTGTTAGCGGCCGCATCACTGGCGCCAAACAGCGTAACACTGATACCTTCGGCCTTGCCGCGCGCCAACGAGGTCACCGTGACGGCTTCATTGCTATGCACGATATCGTCGCCTTCTCCCGCAACGATACCCAGTGCATTGGCATTGGCGATACTGGAAGCATCTGCAGTGCCATAGCCGGCAAGCGTGGCACTAACGGCAAACGATTTTGCGCAGGCACCGCCGGCGGCTTCCGTGCAATTGCCGCTGCCATCGGCCTTCGATGGATCGCCCGCCGAAATATTCATCCTGGCATCATTCAATACCACGTCATCACCCGCGCCGGTATCGATGCCTTTGGCATTGGCATTGGCTGTGTTGGTGGTATCGGCTTCTGCCACGCCAATCAGCCCGACGGCAATCGATTCCCCGCTGGCATAACTGCGCGCATCGAGATCAATGGCGGGAGCTTCCTGCTCCGTTGCATTCGCCACTTTATCGTCACCGGCGCCACTCTCAATACCGCTTGCATACGCGTTGGCAGTGGTGCTGGTATCGCCAACCGCCGCACCTCCCAGAGTTACCGCAACTGACAATCCTTGTGCCGTCGATGAACTGTTGGCGGTAATCACACCTTCGTTGTA
Organism: Gammaproteobacteria bacterium; assembly: GCA_050116575.1. Classification (GTDB taxonomy): domain Bacteria; phylum Pseudomonadota; class Gammaproteobacteria; order SZUA-152; family SZUA-152; genus JAKEGK01. Next base: position 10,493 of record JASFOJ010000045.1, read on the forward strand.
AATAAGCGCCGGACCCTGGTAAAAACGAATACCGGCGGCGTCCGCCGTTGACGTATTGGTTGTCTCACCCAGCGCGTATCCCAACAGGTTACCGCTGATAGCCAAACCTTCCGAGTCGGCAGTTGCCCCGGATGTAATGTTTCCGAGATTGGTTAACTCGTTTAACGGCTGTTGCCCGTTATCCGAAGCGTGATGTGTAAGGACGGCTGTTTGCGCCGGATCATATATGCCCACCGCGGTTGCGGTCGCCGTGGACTTTGCATCGGCCAGTGTGACGTCTCCGCCAACAGCGACGGTAATGCCCACCGATGCTGCTGTGGATTCTGTTACCGCATTGGATGTAACTTCGATATCACCAGCGTTGGCGATATCATCCAGGCCTGCACCGCCATCAATACCCGACACGGTACTTTGGGCGATGGAACTGGCGTCGGTGATGGCAGCACCGCCACCCACGCCAACGGAAGCGGTGATATTCAACGCGACACTCAATGCATCGGCGGTGGCAGTTCCGTCCAGCGCGATAATGCCCAGGTTACTGATGCGATCGTCGCCTTCCCCGCCGTCCATGCCCGTCACCCGGGTGTTGGCTATACCGCTGGTGTTCGCCAGCGAAAGCCCACCTGCCACGCCGCTTGCCGAAAACTGCGCGGTTACCGATATACCGGTGGCATGGGCATCACTGTCAACATCAGTGACCGTGATGGCGTTGTTGTTAAGCAGGTAATCATTGCCACTGCCGCCATCCATGCCGGTGACGTTGGTATTAGCCTTGCCGCTGGCATCGGTTAATCCCGCGGAAAGGGCAACGCCCGCCGCAGTTCCTGATCCGCCTATGGCAACACTCACCGCGTCAGAATCAGCATCAATATTGCTTAATGTAACGGCGCCATCGTTGATCAGTTTGTCATTCGCAGCACCGCCGTCCAAACCGGTGGCGTTGGCATTGGACGTGGCACCTGACCGGGCCAACGCGGCACTGGCGGCAACGCCTTCGCCGGCAAAGGAAAAACCCGCACTGACACCCACCGCATCGGTGTTGGCGTGAATGCCGTCAATATTGATGGAGCCCTTGTTAGATAATTGATCTTTATCGTCGCCGCCGTTAAGTCCGGTTGCATTTGCGGTGGCCGTGGCATCAGCATCCACCAGCGCACCACTTAAGGTAACGCCAGCCTCGGCACCGGTAACCGCTAACGAAACGCTCACTGCATCGGCATCGGCGGTCATGTTGTGCAGATCGATATTGGTTTCGTTGACCAGCAGGTCCTTGCCGTCGGCCCCCACCAATCCATTGACGGTCAACTCGGCCGTGCTGTCACTATTCGCAACGGCGCCGCCGCCCGCCAGGCCACTGCCGGACAACGCAACACCGACCGAAACACTGACGGCATCGGCATTGGCGCCCACGTTTTGCAAATCAATGCTGCCCTGGTTAACCAGTTCGTCGTCGCCCTGTTCGCCATCAATGGCGGTTAAGTTTGTTATCGCTTTAGCATCGGTATCCGCCAGTGCCGCACCCAGCGCGGCGCCTTCGCCGGCAACCAGCACACTGGTTGATACACCAACCGCGGTCGCGGTGGATTCCACCTGTCTTTGCGTTTCATTACCGCTTTGAATGGTGCCGGTGTTTAACACAACGTCATCGCCGTCACCGGCCTGGATGCCGGTAGCCAAGGCATTCGACGTGACACTGGCATTGGTCAGCGCCGCGCCAGCCGCAAGACCCTCGGCGGTGCCCTGCACGTCCACGCCGATACTCACCGCTTGCGCGGAGGCATCGGATTTAAGCGTTACGTCACCGGCGTTAAGCAACACGTTTTCACGGTCATCCGCTTCAATCCCCAGTGCTGCCGCAGTAGCGTAGGCACTGTTATCCGCCAGTGCCGCACCAAGGGCGGCCCCCTGTTGTGCTATTTGTACATCGGCGGAAATGACCGTGGAATGAGTATTCGCCTCGGCATCAACAATTATGGCACTGTTGTTAACGATCTCGGCAGTGGCTTTATCCGGGTCATTCGCAGATTGGCAACCACTACTAGTACTAGTCTGCTGTTGTTGCTGGCATCCGCCATTAGCACTCTCATCATCGCTTACATCACCGCTTCGAATACCCGTGGCATTGGCAACCGCGGTTGCACCGCCGTCTGCCAAAGCAGCTCCGGCGGCCAGGCCTTCCGAGGTACCGCCGATGGTGACAGATACAGCAACGGAATCCACATCACTGGTGGCTTTCACATCCACTGTGCCATTGTTAGTTATCTGGTCTTTGCCGGCACCACCGTCGATGCCAATCGCACTTGCTATCCCGTCGGTTTCCGAACGGCCCAGCGCGGCACCAGCCACCAGGCCTTTCTGCACGTAGCCTGTGGTAACGGTTGCATTAATGTTATTGGTATCCGCGGTGGCATCTACGTCCATGGTACCACTGTTCATAATGGTATCGTTGTCATTGCCGCCGTTGATACCCACGGTGCGCGCGGTTGATGTGGAAGACGTGTCGGTCAAGGTCGCGCCAATAGCGCCACCGGATGCCTGTAGCGTGCCGGTGATATCAATACCAATACCCAGCGCATCCGTTTCCGCCAGGCTGTCAATGTTCATGGCGCTGCTGTTGGTAATATAGTCTTTACCGTCATCGCCATTGATACCCGATGCGGCGGCATCGGATTGGGTTTCGGCACGCGCCAGGACCGCGTCAATTTGCAAGGCATCATCGCCTTCCTTGACCTGAATACCCAGTCCGCCGGACGCACTGGTGGAACTGCCGTGGGCATCAGCGTAAACATCTATAGTGCCGGTATTGTCGATCACATCATGGCCGTCACCGGCAACAATACCGTCCGCGCTACTGGTAGCATTTGTTGTGGTATCCGCGGCAACCACCGCGCCGCCCAAACCCGGAAAGTCATCGATACCGCCGATGGAAAATTCCGCAATATTGACTGATACGATGGTGGAATCGGCGTCAGACTCGGCATCTATATCAAGAACACTGGCGTTGTGAATGACATCATTGCCCTTGCCACTGTCATATCCCACCGATGCCGCGTCAGCGGAAGTGCCTCCGCCACCGAGCACCAAACCCGGCGTTGGCACCACGAAATCAATAAGGGCAATACCAACGTTCACACCGGTTTGCGTACTGTTGGACGTGGCATTAGAAGTTACGTTACCGAAGTTGAATAACTCGTCATTACCTTGTCCGGTAACAATGGCCGCGGTGTCGCTGTCGCTTTCCAGGCCCACGTTTGCCAGGCTACCGTCGATAAACAGCGATTCCGTGGCAGCCGGCACACCTTCAGAGGCAATGGATACGCCCACGGAATAAACATCGCTTAAAGCGGTTGCATTCACACTGCCCGGCGTATCTATATATATGTTATCGCTGCCGCTGCCGCTATCGATACCAGTGGCGGAAGAGTAGAGTTTGGTGGAAGTATCACTGCCCTCGCGATCGGCAATGGTGACATCCGCGTAACTCACATTGACGCCCACTTCGTTCATTTGCGACGTTGCCGAGGCGTTGATTGCGCCCGTGGTGGCAATGGTGTCATTGCCACCACCGGTCATCAGCGCCGTTGCGGAAGAGTCGAGTATATTGGTGGAATCGGCCAGCCCCGCATCCGCACCGTTCACTTCCACATTGATGCTGGACAGATGTGATGTGGCATTGGCATCGATAGTACCCGTATTGGTCACCGTGTCCTTGGCGTTGCCACTGACGATGCCAGTTGCATTGGAATCCAGTGCAACGCTGGTATCGGCGTGGGAAGTGTCCACCAGGTTCAATTCAACGTTAACACTACTCAGTGTCGCCAAGGCCTCGGACAATATCGAGCCGTCATTGGTAATAATGTCACCGCCATTACCACTGTCGATACCGATAGCAGACGCGTCCAGTGCAGTCGTTGCGATGAGATCATCACCGCCGGTTAGCGTTGCCGTCGTGGAACTATCCGATTGGGCAGCCTTAGAGGTAACGCTTATGTCACCATCGCTGAAAATTACGTCCTTGCCATTGCCTGCCAGGATACCTTGCGCGGTTGCCTGCGGCACGCCACCATCGGTTGCACTTTCCACAACCAGCGACCCGGTATTGGTGACCACCGCATCCTTTGCATTACCGGCATCGATTCCTACGGCGGTTAGCTTACCGGACGGCTGAGGCTCTTTTTTCGCTGATGTGACGGTAGTCGCGGAGGCTTGTGGCTGTATCGCCGGCTGCCCCGCTGTCGCCGTCACGGTAATCGTACCGGTGTTGGTAATAATGTCCTTACCGTTACCACTGTTGATACCCACTGCGGTAGCTGCATTGGCGCCGGTATTATCCGTGGCGGTTACCGTGAGCTGGCCGGTATTTTCGATGACGTCACCACTGTTGCCACCCGCTATACCAAGCGCAGCAATCTCAGTAACCAATGGTTGCGGTTCCTGCCTAGACGATGTTGTCGTGGTTATCTGTGGCTGTACTGCAGAATTTAAAACCGACTCCACTTCCAAAGAACCATGATTGCTGACGTGGTCCTCGCCGTTGCCAAGATTGATACCGGTGGCAAGCAGCCTGTTCCAGGGATCATTGGTCTGCACGCTTAACACCGGCACATTGACGGTGGACACGACCGAGTCCGTCTCGCCGGCAAGACCGGCAAACACGCTGCCAAAATTAATTACCGTGTCATTGCCGTTGCCGGCATCAATGGCGGTAACGGACGTCGTTGGTGCAACACCCTGAACCGTTATGGTGGCATTGGAGAGGACGGTAACAGTGTCGTCGCCGCCAGCACTGGCTACGCCGTCGTCATCAGCATCGGTACAGAGTATATCATCCGGTTTTTGACTGCCTTGTGGTTGGCAATCCGCGTTGGCGGTGGAAACAGAGAACAGAAGGAATGCCGCACATAACCCCGACCCAAGTTTCAATAACGTCCGATCAACGCAATCCGATACACCCCACGCCATCCCGCTTTCGAAGCTCGGCACCATACCTGTATCCTCGGGTTATGTGGATTTCATATATTGAACATTTGCGCAGCTTACTTTGTTAGAAAACTTGCAAATTCTAATATATTTAAAATAAAGGCGCTGGCATATTCGTATTTTCCGAATCGAATTGACGCCCATCAAAATATTGTCACATTGATCTTAGAAATGATTGGTTATGGCGAATTCATATCGACAAAAACAGCAGGAAAGTAATGACAGGAAGGTTTGATGTAAAAAAAACCGAGTGCGGCTATGATTTTCAGTTAGCGGCTCTAAGCCACGGATGGTTAGCGCAATCGCGTCATACTAAGGCCCATCATGGTGATACCCAGCAACAACATGACACCGTATTCAAACATATGGTCACCGATACTGCCGCCTTTGAGAAAGATATCGCGAATAATCACCAGGTAATAGCGCAACGGATCAAACCAGGTGAGTATTTGCACGGGTTCGGGCATATTGCGAATGGGAAACGCAAAGCCGGAAAGAATAACCAGCGGCATAATAAAGAACACGGCGGTTAACATGGCCTGCTGTTGGGTACCGGAAAAACTTGAAATAACCAGCCCCATGCCCAGGGTACTCATCAGATATAACATGGTACCGAATAACAGCGCCAGGGGTTCGCCGCGGAACGGCACACCGAACCAAAACACCGCCACCAGCGTTACCAGGATTACATCCAGCAAGCCGATACACGCAACAGGAACTATTTTACCCACCACAAATTCCAGCCGCCCCAGCGGCGTAACCATCAGGCGTTCCAGGGTGCCGATTTCCCGTTCCCGCACCACTGTCATGGCGGTCAAAATGATGGTGGCGATTAACACCACGTTGGCAATAATACCCGGCACGAAAAATTCGCGATCGTCCAGGTTGGGGTTAAACCACGCACGGTATTCTACCGTGATGGGCGGTCCATGTGCCGAACCGGTCAGTACATGATGGCGAATCACTTCGCTTAATTGCCCTACCACCAAAGCAGCGCTATTGGAATCGGAACCGTCGGCGATCAGCTGTATAGCACCGGCCTGGCTTGAGTCGGTTCGCTCATAGTCAAACGGCAGATGCACGATCGCACGTATTTCACTGCGAACCAACGCCGCGCTTGCCTGTTTCATGCTGTCAAAGTATTGCAAATGAAAATGCCCCGTGGCCCGAATTGATGACAACAGGGCGCGGGTCGATGCGGTGCGGGAAGCATCCACAACACCAACATCCGCGTATTTGACATCGAAAGTGGCCGCGTATCCAAACAGCAGCAGTTGTACGATGGGTGGTATTATGACAAAAAAGCGCATCCTGGCATCGCGGAACAACTGCAAAAATTCCTTGGCCAGCAAGGCGCGCAGCCTTGAAAGACTGGTCGCCAATGTCGCCGCCATACCGGTCATTGTTTCGCTGACGGGTTTCACATTAACAGCCCCAGCTTTTTCGCCCTGACAATCGTAATACGCGCCAACAATAATAGTATTACTGTCAAAGCCAGCACTTCCGTCCACAGCGCAAACGGCGATACGCCCTTGAGAAAAATAAGTTTTGACAGGGAGACATAGTATCGCGCCGGCACAATGTAGGTGATATATTGCAGCACCGTGGGCATATTCTCGATGGCGAACACAAACCCGGACAACAAAAATGCCGGTAAAAATGTGCTGACCATGGACATTTGACTGGCCAGCATCTGGTTACCGGCAGCAATGGAAATTAGCGCACCCTGAAGCATAACAACCAGTAAAAACAGGCTCGACACCAGCACCAACTCGATGATCGAACCTCTCAGAGGTACATCGAACACAAAAACGGCGGCCAGCGCCGCCACTGCCAGATCCGCCATGCCGATAAAAAAATACGGCAACAGTTTTCCCACAAGAAACTCGCCCCGCGTTAACGCCGTGGTGCGCAACATAACGAGATTCCCCTGTTCCATTTCCTTGGCAATGGTCAGGGACGTCATCAGTGCGCCAATAACCGCCATGACAATGGCAATAACGCCGGGAACGATTGCGATGCGGCTTTCCCTCGATTCATTGAACCAGACACGATCGTCAAGTTGAACAGGCGGCTGTAAACCCCGCCGCAGCAAGTAGTCGTTGACCATGGCTTGCGCATAATTACGGATAAGGCGTGCCGTATTGGCGTCCACGCCGTCGGTAATCAGCTGTAGTTTGGCGCGGCCGGCCAATAAGTCTTTGGAAAAATGCGCCGGAATGACAATGGCGCCCCACACATCCCCGTATTGAATTGCATCTCGCAGTTGTTTGCGATTACTGAAATGCCGCGTCACTTTAAAAGCATGGCTGGCATCTATGTGCGAGGCGATTTCATTGGTTACCGCATCTCGGGTTTCCTGCAGCAGACCAATGGGGGCTTCGGTGATGTCAAGACGAATGGCATAGCCAAACAGGAACAACAACATGGTGGGCATTAACAGTATCAGCGCCAGGCTGCGCGGATCGCGAAATAAATGCCACCACTCCTTTCGAGCCATCGCTCGGATATGCTGTATCTTCATGGGCCGCCACCACCGCTGACATTTTCCAGCCTGGCGATAAACACATCCTCCAGCTCCGGCTCGGCCACCTGCAACTGCGTTATCTCAACGCCGTTTTCCCGGGCCAAACGCTCGATGGATTGGATTACTTCGTTTTCATTCGAGCCTTTTTGAAGCCGGATACGCAGCTGACCGGCATGGGGGATCACTTCGATCACCGGCTGCAATTGTTTGACCAGCTGCGCGCATTGCTGACAGTCGGGGGCGCGAAGTTCCAATAACGGCGTGTCCAGGTGGGTATGCTGCAAATTTTGCGGTGTGTCTTCGGCGATTATTTTACCGGCATGCATCAGGGCGATGCGATCGCAAAACAGCGCTTCATCCATGTAGTGCGTGGTGACCAATATTCCAATACCGGTCTCGGCCAGATCATAAATCAATTCCCAGAAGTGTTGCCGTGCCGCCGGGTCAATACCGGAGGTGGGCTCATCCAGAAACAATACTTCCGGCTCATGTAATAAAGCGGCCGCAAACGCCAGACGGCGTTGATACCCCAGGGGCAGCTCACCGGCCAGGGTTTGTTTAAACGGCGCCAGGCTCAGATGATCCAGCGCCCATTGGATTCGTTCATTCTTGCGATGTCCATTCACGTTGTACAATCCGGCCTGCAAGCCAAGGTTTTCGATAACCTGCAGGTCACCATACAGCGCAAAGCGTTGCGAAACGTATCCGATGCGGCTGCGGGCATGGCGGGCGTGACGAACCATATCCACCCCCGACACCGAGATGGTTCCCGCTGTTGGCGCAAGAAGACCACATAACATACGTATGGCGGTTGTTTTACCCGCGCCATTGGCGCCCAGCAAACCGAAGACTTCACCGCGTTGTAATGTAATATCAATGTGATCGACAGCGGTAAAATCGCCAAACCGGCGAACCAGGCCTTGCGCATCGATCACGTGGTTGTTTGCAGGAGCGGGTGATGGCGCGGAAGCATTCATTGAGTTATTGCTGCTCTGCCAGCACCATGTTGCGCAACGTGGCATCGTGCAACGACGCGGTCATGGATTCCACGCGCAGGTCGGCGGCAATGTCCTTTAACGATTGCTGAAAATCTTCCAATGCCCGGTTTTTCATCAGCCACACATTGAGGCGCAAGCCCATGGGGAAGGCCAGTTCCACGCCCGGCAGCTGCTTGATTTCGTTGCGATGGCCTCTCACGTCATCGCCATGAACCGCGACCAAATAGCTTTCGTCCTGTTGCGCCAGTTCCACCGGTGTTCCCTGCCGCGTCAGGTTGCCGGCTTCCAGTAGACCCACGCGGTCACAACGTTCGGCTTCGTCCATGTTCGCCGTTGCATACAATATGGCGACACCTTCAGCCCTTACGTTGTCAATCAGCTGCCAGAATGCGCGCCGCGAAAGAGGATCAACGCCGGTGGTCGGCTCATCCAGAAACATGACCTTGGGATCGTGCACCAGGACACAGGCAAGGGCCAGTTTTTGCATCATGCCGCCCGACAGGTTGCCGCCGCGGCGGCTTTCGAATCCCCCGAGCCCCGTCCGTTTCAGCAAATCACGGATTTTGGCGCCGGACTGTTGTGCCGGCAAGCCATGTAAATCGGCAAAGAATTCCATATTCTCCTGTACCGACAGATCGGGATATAAGCCAAAGCCCTGTGGCATATACGCGATGTCGTCACGAAGGATGGGGTCTGTCGCATCCTTTCCCAGTACCTGGATATGACCTTCACCGGGCTGTAACTGGCCAACACCTAACTGCAGTAACGTACTTTTACCGGCGCCATCGGCGCCCACCAGGCCGAAAATTTCCCCGGCATAGACAGTCAGGTTAATGTCTTGCAGGACGGATTCTTTATGATAGGCAAAGCCAAGGGAAGTTGCATCGATAACTTTCTCAGTCATGGCTCGTGGTTTCCAGGATTATGTCGGCCGGCATGCCGACCTTAAAAACACCCTGTGGATTGTCCACTTCGACTTTTATGCGGTAGACCAGGTCAACCCGCAGTTCGCGGGTTTCCACGGTTTTGGGGGTAAATTCTGCGACCGGGGAAATAAAGGTTAGCTTTCCGGAAAAAGTTTTGTCGGGCGCGCTGTCAATCTTGACCCGGGCCGGTTGACCAACACGCACCTTGCCCAGTTGCGTTTCGTTGATATAGGCGCGGACCCATGGTTTAGAGGTTTGCGCGATGCGCACCACGGGTTGGCCCGGTGATACGACTTCACCGGCCTCCCGCAAGCGGACGGTGATCATACCGGTCACGGGGCTGACCAGTTTGGAATATTTCAGTTGCTGCCGCGATATTTCACTGGCATCACTACTGGCAAAATATTGCTGTTCGGCCCGGTCTATATCTTCGTGGCGGGGACCTTCGTTGAGCAAATTCAGTTTTTGTTTGGCCTGCTCCACACCGGCCAGGGCTACTTCATATTGAAGTTGCACCTGCTCAAGTTGTGACTCCGATGCCAGCTTCTTTGGCACCAAAAAACTCACTCGTTTGACTTCCGATTTGGCGTAATTTAATTGTGACCTTGCTTTCTGTAAGTCAGCTTCCGCGACTCGTAATTCCTGCACACGGGTACCGGCTTTCAGCGCATCGAGACTGGCCTTGGCCGCGTTGGCTTGCGCGGTGGTTTGTTGCAATGCCAGTTCAAGGTCTTTTGGATCAAGGGCGGCGACAACATCATCCTGCTTTACCCAGCTACCTTCATCGGCATCAAGCTTGGCGATACGGCCACCCACCTGAAAGGAAAGATCAACTTCCCGCGCTTCCACCGTTCCGGAAAGCAGGATCTCATTAGCATCCGTATTGCTATTTGCCCCACAACCAGCTATCAAAAATACGGGGAAGATCAAGACAGCAACAGGTGACAGATAACGGGAGAATTTTTTGTTATAAACCAGTCTGCGGACTCTGGACGTTGTGAGCATGAAACCTTCAACCCTCTACGGTATCTCGTTGGTTTGTCAATATATTCACAATATACAGAACAGAGACTAAAGACCTCTTTGTCTTAAATCAAGTGGAAGATGGAAAGGATGGGAGAAGTACGTTATGAATGAAACAACGAATGTAATAGTGGCCACTAACAGCACAATGGCCACGTATTTTTAGCACACTTCGTACACCATATGTCCCGATTGATAAAACGCAATAGCAATAAAAAAGCTGCTCCCGGCTAAGCCGGGAGCAGCGATAATCAATACAAACGACTATTTAAAATCGTATATTGAATGTTAAAACCGCCTGTAAACACCAACACTACCACGGCTGGCCGGGAAACGGGTGGCCGTGCGGGTTGCCGGTACCTTAACCCTTGCCACTGGTACACGCTTTGGTGTGGTGATAACGGGCGCCGATGGTGGTGTTACCGGTTTTGGTGTTAATACGGGGGCGGTAACAGGCCCTGATCCATTAACAGGAAAGGGACCGGGAACCGGGAACGGTCCAGGTACGGGAAACGGACCGGGAACCGGGAATGGTCCGGGAACGGGCCCGGGTACGGGAAATGGACCGGGAACCGGGAATGGTCCGGGAACGGGCCCGGGTACGGGAAATGGACCGGGAACCGGGAATGGTCCGGGAACGGGCCCGGGTACGGGAAATGGACCGGGAACCGGAAATGGACCGGGCACCGGGCCAGGTCCGGGCACGGGACCGGGCGCAGGCGCGGGAAATGGTCCAGGCGCAGGTGGTGGTGCCGGTGGCTGCGGACCGGGTGCCGGTGGCTGCGGACTCGGTGTGGGCGTCGGATTCGGCTGCGGTTGGCTGCCGTTACAATTTGAGGCTCCGGACGCCGGTATGCCGACCTGATCCATGGATGCCTGCACAGCCAACCATTCATCGGAACATTTTCCGTAGCGTGTTTCCGCGGCTTCGGCTAACAAACGGCGCGCATCAGTAAACGCCGTTTTCGTGTTGGATATGGTGCGAAACAGCGTGGTATTGGCGTCATAGTATAGTTGTAACGCCTTTTCCATGCCGATGCCGTTAACCGGATTACCGGTGGAATTAACGCGGGGATGGGTACCGCCCTGGCTAAGCAGATAGAACGCCAGATTGATAATACCCGAATTAATATGAACACCGCCCTGATCCTGATTCAAACCTCCTTGAAACCGGTCAGGATAATAATCCTTGCTTTTGCCATCCTGGGTGGGATTACCCATATAACGCTGCATATTTTGGGAACAGACATCGCAAAGTACCCACGTCGCCTGATCGGGGCTAATACCATTGACCGGGTTGCCGTTGGCAGTACCACCGGACCTTGACCATGCCTCGACACCGGCGCCGAAGATATCGGACAGCGCTTCGTTGAGCGCGCCCGCTTCGTATTCGTATTTCAGGTCACTGGTATAATGCGTCACCCCGTGAGTCAACTCATGGGCCACCGCGTCCATGGCCTGTGAAAGACCGCCGGAGGCGTCACCGTTTCCAAACACCAATTGATCATAGGGCTCGGGAACATAAAACGCATTCATGCCGCTGCAACCGGCGCCGAATTGATCCGTTGCAAACCGGGCATGCACGGTGGAACGGATACGAATCCCCTTATTGTCATAGGATTCGCGCCCGTACATATATTTATAAAACCAGTAAGCTTTACCCGTGGCATCATATGCACCCTGCTCCTGGGCGTCGGCACTTGAAGAACCACTCTCACCAAAACTGAACGTGCCCGGTAACACCGCACTGATATTCTGTCCATTGGATTGCAGGCAAGGCTTGCCCGTAGCGTTGTAGACCTCCCGCTTCAGCGCAGTAAATACCTGTTGATAAGCTTTCAGCACCAGGCCCTGATGCGCATCAACCAACACTTCTTCAAAGTGAAAAGTTGAGTCCACCGCATGATATTCAACATTGGCGCTGAACACTAAATGCGGTTCGTTGGTATCCTGATCAACATATACCTGTAGTTTTGGATCACCGTGAATAATCGGATTTCCCGCCGGTGGAGCATCCAGTTTATATAGTGCCTCGTTAACCGCGTCTTTACCTGCTAGACTTGGCGTGACGTCAATATCAATACTGGAGGTAAAATTACCCGTAACCATTTTCAGGTGTTGCTGGTCATTGACCCGCGCCACGAGTTGTTTGCCGTAAACCGGAATACCGTTGTATACCTGTTGAAACGTATAAAACGTATTACCCAGATCATCCTGTTTGACGTCCGTTGACACCACGTCATCGTTTCTACCCAGCTTAAAATATTGCTTGCCGCCGTTTACGATAAAATCCCTTACCGCCTCTTCGTCCCGGGTAATCACGGGAGGGTTATCGGGTACCTTGACCAGAAAGTTTTCACCTGGCTTGTTCTGGCCGTAAACGTCGAACGCCGCCTGCGCTACCTGGTAGTTGGTTGCGGAATAGTTCGTCGTGGGCTGGTTTGTATACGCAACCTGGGCGTAGCCTTGCCCGCTATTCCTGTCGTTGTGATACTGCGCGAAACCGCCACCAGCACCGGGCAAACTCGCCTGTTGATAGCCACGGCTTTGGTTGACTTGAGCAACACCAGACTGGCCGCCAGACAAATGATTGCCGGCACCTGTACCCGGTGCGTTGCGCTGGTTAAAAAACTCGGCGCGATAGTCGTTGACTGTGGACTGACTGCCGTAGCCACCGTCTGTCCGGTAGAAATTACCGCCGAGAATCCCTACTGCAATGAGAACAATGATTCCTATTCGAAAATTAAACATAATAGACCACCTCTTTCTTGAGGTCCGCCACCACAAAGGCTGACGCAACCTGCAAAAAATTAAGACACGACCTCTCTGCTGCGCAGCCCAAGGGCCTGCACATCGTTACTGCAACAAGGTCAACTTATTTGAAAATAATTAGTTATAAAGGTGGGCCGAAACAGTAGTTATAGGTCGCAACACTGTAGCAGCTCTTGTTGGAAGGATTATACGTTTCACTGTAAGGTATCTTATTTTTCACTGTTTTCTCCCATGTCGTTGCATGATTTTACGATTGTGTTTTTTGCTTCTTTATAAGTTATACAATATATCTATAAGTTCTCATCACCTCCCGGAAAATAGGACACAAAAAAACCCTTGAGCAAGCTCAAGGGTTTCAAATTAAAAATTCTTATGGTGGCAATACCGACGGAACAAAACTTCAGAAAAACCACCTGAATGGTGGATAGTGCAAAATACATCACTGCTACTACTCCCTGCAAAACTAAAATTCCCTACACAAACTAAAACGACTTGACTGACGCTATCTACCTAAAACTACCTAAGCAATCGTTGTAGTATTTACCTATATTAACGCAACAAAAAAATAATTCAATAAATTTTCCATCAACAAACAAATTAACTAATTCATACGCAACTGACCCATAACAAATAACACAGTTGCAACAACTGATTGTAATTGGCGCAACAGTCTACTAATTTCGTTTCTTTGTCGTTACCGACGCCACAATCATCATAACACCCATAAAACTAAAATTTGTTTCCGGTCTGCATGCTCTTTAACATACTAAAAAGTTAAAGATTTTGGTGTCTTTCAACGCCTTGCGCCAAAACGAACCACAAAAGCTTAAACAGAATCGTAACATTGAATTGTTACACAAATACCAAAGAGGGATAACAAACCGGCGCAAAGCAAAGAACTGATCCAGGCTGGCACAATAACCAACACTCCACGCAACGCGCCGACCTCATTAGCAAAAACTTTTAGCGGCACACGCGACACCAAAATACCTACGTGGACTAGTCATTTCTTTACATAACGGGTAGAAGTTTCGGTAAGTACCGGATAGAGAGGAAAGGAATGATCATTGATGTTCAAAAAAGATGCCAGACTAAGGGATAGCAATGATAGCCGAGAAAGGTAAATAATGTTTGTTGAACATGCAAGCCGCCGGCTTAATCATTCTTGACTGATGGTTTTCGACAAAGTTTATCGAGGTGCTTGTTGGTCAATTCAATTAACGTGGAAGTAAACCCGGCATCATTGTATCGAGGATCGCCAAATTCGTCCTGACCGATAACCCGATCCCCTTTTACGTAAGGAAAAGCTTCTTCCAGCTCATCCAGTGCCGCAGCCAGCAGGTCGGTAATAATCTGCTGCCTTGTTTTTCCGGGAAACATTTCCGCCAACGCTTCAATTTTGGCCGCCTCATAGGTCGGCAACAATATGGAGTATTCACAATCTGTCAGTGGTGTACTGGCATCCTGTTCCCATTTAGCGACTAGGGATTTAACGCTGGTCATCGGCCGCCTCTTTTCATCATGTCGAACATTTCGGACCACTCGCTTGAAAATTGTTTCTTCTCTACGGCTCTCTTACTCTGCGGTTAAGGCGCGACATCAGGCTACATCACAAAGCGTTGTGTGTTGCGTCTTTATAGATAGGCTTTAATCTCTTCACCCGGATTGGGTAAACCGGCGATTTTCCATGCATCCGCACCTTTGTTGTGAAATAACTTATCAAGACACATGTGATCCAAACCGGCCATTTTGCAGATAATATGCATCGTTGGAACTGACCGGTGTTGCGCATAATATTCCCGTAGCGCGCGGATAATTTTCCACTGGTCCTCCGATAGTTCAGCGTAACCGATGGCATGCGCCAATTGATCGGCCCATTCATCATTCCACAGGTTAAAATCCTGTAAGAACATTTCCCGATCAACGTTTAGTTCAGTTTGTATATTTGATGTGGTCATGGTGTTTGAATACCAAATATGACCTCGCCTTTTTGCGGTGCCAAAGTTACCAATCCTTTATATAGCAAATATTATGGTGTAACTGGCTGTAATGGCATTGATTTTTATCAATGGCCAAAATCTATAAATTCTCCCGGACATCGTCACATTGGGTATCCGGAAACCCAGGGCCGACGCATAAACCGCAAAAGCTGTCACAGCACGTTCCCAATATTTCACCGCCAGTTACCGACAACACGCTTGGCGCTTGTTATGATTGCGCGCACAAGGGTTCGTTGACAAATAGCAATGCGCCACTCCATAGACCGCGCATGATTGTAAAGTACTAACTGGATAAACATGGAAACCCGTTATGGCGCGACATTATTCTTTAAAGGAATACCGGCGCAAACGCAATTTCAGTAACTCGCCAGAACCGCGTCCGGCCAAACAACAGGATACATCAGGCCGTCGTTTTGTGATCCAAAAGCACGACGCCCGGCAACTGCACTATGATTTTCGACTGGAGATTAACGGCGTACTGGTTTCATGGGCCGTACCGAAAGGACTATCCACTGATCCCCGGACGAAAAGACTGGGCATTCAGACGGAAGACCACCCGCTACCGTACGCTGACTTCGAAGGTGTTATTCCGCAAGGAGAATATGGCGCAGGCACAGTTATGGTCTGGGACCAGGGAACCTATCGCAATTTAAGGGGCAACGCCCGCAAGGGAAAACAGCGGCGCAACATGTCTGATGCCCTCAAAGAAGGCATGCTGGAAATCTGGCTGGAAGGCGAAAAATTGCAGGGCGGTTACGCCATAAAACGGATCCGCAATGGTGACAAACCGCAATGGCTGATAATCAAGATGAAAGACAACAAGGCCGACGCCCGCCGCAATCCGGTAAGCACCGAACCGGACTCTGTCAAAACCGGACGCAACCTCCGACAAATCAGTACCGAACAGGCGGGACATTAGTCGAAACGACTAATACGTACGCCAACGCACCTGCTTAACAACAAGCAGGTGCGTTGGCTCTGTAACGTAAAGAACCAAAGTGTTTTAAACGACGATTCTCTGTTTGCGGCTAAGCGGCTAAGCGGCTAAGCGGCTAAGCGGCTAAGCGGCTAAGCGGCTCGCGGATTGTCCTTGTCGTCGGATTCATGGTGCGAATCTTCAAGGCGATGCTCGATATCACTATGGGGCACCGGCTTGTGACCCAACGCGGCATCAATTTCAAAGGGAAAGGATCCGCAAACATTGCGCTCCGATGTATCACAGGTTTTGATACCAGCCAGGTTATACAGTAAATCCGTTCCCAATACTCCCGTCATAATAGGGTACACCGCAAGTAACATGAGAAAAGCATACCAGGGTGACATAAGATGTCCGGTAACTAAATAATAACAAGGAACCGAAATCAGGGCGGCGCCGAAAGCGACCCTGAGCGTCCTGTCCAACCATCCCAGATTCTGTACGACACCCAATTTCTGGCGAAAACGTTTCATAGTAACCCCCTGTTACTTTGTGTTGAACGACTCTAATTTTTAGACCGAAACAGGGTTGGGATGTTTAGGTTTTCGGCACCGGATTGAGACAAAAACTGATCAAACTTTTTGTACAAGCATAAACCAATTCAATCAAGGCCTATAAAGCGGAGTAATGAAACTGATAAATAGTTTTTTAAGTCTTTTACGCCATATTTTCACTATAGGAAACATTAAGTTACAAGGCATCAGGCGCCGCCCAACAGCAACGCTGGACAAATGTTTTAACACAATTGGGGAACGCCTGGTGGTACCGATAACAGCGGAAAAACAGTCTACCTCCCTGAGGTAATTTTACTAACGCAAAGGTCGCTTTTGATAGCGGTCACGATCATCGTCACGATCGCGTCGGCGACGACCGTCATCGTCCTGGTATTTATTGCCGCCTTTGTGGTTTCTTCCCGGTTTAGCTGACCTTTTTCTATGCTCCTGGTACCAATGCCGGTTGGCTTCACGTTCCCTTGTACTTTGCTCCCTGTCAATACGATGCCGTGGTTTGGGCTTATAAAGCCTGCGATGTTCAGGGTATTTTATATAAGGTTTGTCCGAATCCACCCGAATCCTGACGCGAGCGCGGGGATCAATAAGAATACGTTTGGGTAAAACACGTGTGCGAACCCAATGATTGTGGTCCCGGTAGTAATAATAACCCGAGGAAAACTGGAAGTAGACGCTGGCGCTCGGATAATAGTAGTAATCGTAATAGGGGACACTGTAGCTGTCATAGGCCGGCGGACCGTAAAACACTGGATCGTAGGCGCATCCTGTCACTCCCGCGATAACACCGGCAATCACCAGCAGCCGCAAATGCCGGCCCGGGCGCTGTAAATATACTTTGCTTCCTCTGGCCATAACCGCACCTCTCGGATAAATCAATGCCTGTATTAGCTTTAACGTACCAAAGGCACAGATCCGTCGTTCCGTGCCACGATTGTTTTAACAATATACCAAATTTTGTCCGGTAACATTGCCCCATCGCAGTATTCTTGCCGTGACGGGTCCCTAACCGGACAACATCATCGGGTCGGCACTGCCCGTCAACGCATAAACACCTTGTAACGGCACAGTTTACCCCGCAAAACAAATAATCTACGCGTTTACCGCAATAATATGGATGGTTTCACACCGGATGCCATACTCAAACACACCCAGGATTAGCGCAAAGCGCGCATTTTACAGTCGATATGGCATCATCGTTTCCTATATAGACAATTATTTGGTTTATTTATACCCGGAACCTAATTTTGCTAGCGTCTGACAGTCAAACTTTAGTTACCAGTTGGCAAATCCCGGGATGACAATGAAATTTCAGCTAATTCACCGCCATATCAGTTTTCTGTTTCAAGGTGTACTGTTGGCCGGTGTTATAATCGCCATCTGGAACCACAAATGGCTCACTGCCTTAATTACAACCGGTATTATCGTATTAACGCTTACGCCATTGTTGGTCGCGAGACGGCTTCGCGTCTTTATACCGCCGGAATTTCAGCTGTTTGCCATCGCCTTTGTTTTTGCGTCACTGTTCCTGGGTGAAGTCCTCGGATATTACGGCCGCTTCTGGTGGTGGGATATTGCACTGCATGGCGCATCCGGATTCCTGCTTGGCATCGTCGGCTTTTTACTGGTGCATGTGCTCAACGAAACCGAGGAAATAGGTGTATACATGAAACCCGGCTTCGTGGCATTTTTTGCCTTTTTGTTTTCCATCGGCATCGGTACCCTGTGGGAGATTTTCGAATTTTCCATAGATCAACTATTTCGCACCAACATGCAAAAAACCATGTTCAATGACCCGTCCGGATTGACCGATACTATGTGGGATCTTATTGTCGACAATATCGGCGCCATGGTCATCGCAGTGCTCGGATATGGTTATTTACAAGCTGCGGGAAACCGCTCTTTTCTTGAACGGTGGATTCACACCTTTATCCAGCGCAATCCACGTTTGTTTAAACATTACCAATAAGCTTAATCACGCCACTTGAACAGAAACCCCCAACCATGCGCCACGTCAAAATCCTGTTGCCAAATGGCTCCACGTCGAATGTCGAGTGACTTCTACATTTTTAATTTGGCTTCCTCAAGCATATGACATGAAATAGCAAATCAACAGAGTAAGTTTAGAGTCAGTTTTCATTATTCCGGTAATTCTGTTGATCTAAATCATGGGGTATCAGCCGGCTTCCAGATAAAGTATCCGCAATTATATAACAAGCTCCAGCCATGCAGTAACCGGTTGCCGTCACAAAAAGCCGTATGAAAGTAACTATTGAAAAGGAGGGATGACGTGCCCTGCAAACTTTTTAATATGTTGTTTGGCGCTCGCCAACAAAACAACTCTTCCGATCCGTCTCCCACTAATGACAACCCGATCGGCTCTACCAAGCTGCAACGAACTATCAACCCACAGGTCGTTAACGCGGCCACAGCGCTGGCGAAATACGCCAAGGACCAGCGCTTACTGCGCCAGCCCCGCATTGTGGCAACCTACGATTATGTTGACGAAAACGGTGAACTTTTATACCAGGTACTGCGTTACGTTCCGAAAGATTTCGGCTACCGGCGCAAAGACAGCGAAGGCAACTGGGTATACGATTTAAAGGATACGCG
>JASFOJ010000046.1:0-28407 GCA_050116575.1 Gammaproteobacteria bacterium
CCTCGGTAAGGATCGACAATAAAGTAAACCGATCTACGTTTCGGCTTACTTTATTGTCGATCCTTACCGAGGAGGTACAGGGGCGTCTTCCAAAGGTTGGCTTATCCATGAAGAACGCCACGAAGTTCTGCTGGATTAATTATTTCTGTATGGCTGACAAGTATTATCACATTCAAGAAGGTGCGACATGAGCCCAAAGCTTAACACTATAATTCAAACCATCGCATTTATTTTACTTGTAGTGTCATCGGTTTCGTGCGCTAACGAACCAGATACCTATGCCAAAATATGCGATATTTATACGGGAATCGTTAATAAACCTATATCCGTCAGCGAAAAAGAAGGACTAATTGCAGAAGGCGTAATGAAATCGTTTCCGGTTTTCTTTGATAAAGAATTTAGCCACATAGCGCAAGTAGATGCTGATAAACGCTACGCCACTCTTAAACAAGTTATTGAGTCGATCTCCAAGAAACCATGGGATTGCCCAATTGCACGTAAATACTATGAATCCGAGCTTAATCAATAATAAAGCAAACTCGGCACACTCCAAATGTTAATGCTCGCGAGCGCAGAAAGGGAGAAAACCAATAAATAGGCCTGAACATATCAAGTCTAGCTCTATATTGTTTTTAAATATTTGGAATATTGAGCTAGCGACAAGATTATATTTGAAAAGCCCGCATATCAATTTTCCCGGATCGGCAATGTAAACCAGAACACACTGCCCTTATCCACCACGCTATCTACACCGATGGTACCGCCCATCAATTCCACCAGATGTTTGGATATCACCAGGCCGATACCAACACCCTCCAGCAATCCATTGTCAGGTACAAGGCGTTTGAACGGCTGAAACAACTGACCTATCTGGCGTTCGCTCAAGCCAATGCCGGTATCCCGGATTTCAAAACGTAGTTGACCCGAACACGCCTCAATCACCCGTATCACAGCCTCGCCACCGGCACGGTTATATTTGACAGCATTGGAAATCAGGTTTAGCAGGACCTGCTTAAGGCGCTGCGGGTCCGCATATACCTGTTGCGGGACGGCTGGTTCGGCATCCACTTTTAGCTGCACTTGTTTGTGATGTGCGGCTGGACCGGTGAGCACAATACATTGATCGATAAGTTCACGCCATTGCACATTGTGTGGCGAAACTTCCATTTTGCCCGTTTCTATCCTCGCCAGGTCCAGCACTTCATTGATAAGAGCAAGCAGGTGATCGCCGGCTTCGTGAATCGTGTTAAGT
This sequence comes from Gammaproteobacteria bacterium, assembly GCA_050116575.1. Taxonomy (GTDB): domain Bacteria; phylum Pseudomonadota; class Gammaproteobacteria; order SZUA-152; family SZUA-152; genus JAKEGK01. Next base: position 1,253 of record JASFOJ010000046.1, read on the forward strand.
ATGCCACGCTGGTTTTCAGTAATGGGCTCCTCGTCCGTTTCCATCATTAATTCACTGTATCCCAGGATGGCATTCAGGGGCGTGCGTAATTCATGACTCATGCGTGACAGAAATTGCGATTTGGCCCGACTGGCCACTTCTGCTTCTTCCTTGGCCTGGACCAGCGCTTCCATGGTCAATTTACGTTCCGTGATATCCGTATCCACGCCACGATAGCCAGCCAAATCGCCGGCACTATCGAACAGGGGAATACCGTTAGTTAACAGGCACACCCGCCGCCCGTCCTTGGCCAGGCTCCAGTTCTCCAGGTTTTTAATTGGCGCCTTTCGATCGCATATTTCGGCAAATTCCGCGGCGTTCTTTCTGGCTTCGTCCTCGGGCATAAAATCAAACGGAGTACGACCGATGATCTCCTCGGGCCGGTAACCCAGTATGTCTTCGATCCGCTCGGAACAATAGGTGTACACACCCCTGGCGTCCACTTCCCAGACCCAGTCAGACATGCTCTCGGCAATGTCCTTAAACCGCGTTTCGCTTTCCGTCAGGCGCCGTTCCGACATCTTGCGGTCGGTCACATCCAGGGAGATACCCACCGCACCCACGACCTCTCCACGTTCATCGTGTATCGGTTCCACGAAGGATTGGTAGGTAACATCGTGCCATTCCAGGTCAAAGCTCACCGACCGGCCGCTAAGCGCCTGAATGATACTGGCCACGGGTGGAAACTCGGGATCGCTTGTTTGAAAGTAATCAAAAATCGACATACCAATGACTTCGTGGGGCAACAAACCCAGCTTGCGCAGCCCCGCGCCATGGGACATAGTGAATCGCAAACCGCGGTCAACCGCCCAAAATACCGCGTGAAGCTGCTCGGCAATCAGGTTTAATTGCGTATTGCGTTTACGCAGCGCATCCTCTGCCTGTTTGTTTTCAGTTATATCGCGGACAATAACCAGTGCTTCGTTGTCACCCTTGGCGACATAGCGCGCCTCGAAATCACGGACACTGCCATTGACCGTCAGCAATGAATATTCGTGTGTCGAAGTTGTTCCGCTACGCAGGGCGCGCTTAAGATGATCCATGCCTTCCTGGGCCACAGGTTCCGGTAAAACATCAAGCATGCGCTTACCGAGAAAGGCCTCTGGTGGCAAAGCCAGATTGCCGGCCTGGCGAGCATGATAATCGACAAAGATACCGTTTTGATTGACCTTGAACATCAAGTCGGGCACCGCATCGAGCATCGCCAGCATATCCAGTTCCGCTGTCTTACGGTCGGTAATATCAAGCACATAACCAGCATAGCCAATCGCCTGACTATCAGCGTCACATTCAACAGCGCTAAAGTGTTCAACCCAGCGCACATCACCGGTTTTGGTAACCACCCGATAAGACGCATGCCGGCATTGACCGGTTACGCCAACCGGTTGTTGTGTTACCTCGTTGGCAACCCGTTTCCAGTCCTGTGGATGAACGATGTCCCGATAATGAACCTCACCGCTAACAAGCTCATCTTCCGTATAACCGAACAAATCATGCACGTTGGACGTCACAAACTCGACCGGCCAGTGGGGTGCCTGACGCCAGCGGAACACCACGACGGGGCCCTGACTGAATACCGATGCATTGATATTCGGCAATGACGGTGGCTCGTCATTAGTTTGCAATATAACAGACATTGGACAATCGTAACTCGTTGGCGGAAAAACAAAATTTTTATTCTGCCACCGTCACCAGTCCGGTGCGGCGCGTTCAGAGAGCGATATTGCCATGCAAGTTATCGGCCGCTGGCGACAATATATGATGCTTTTATGGGGTATTGTGAAAGTTGAGCTGCGGTGGGTTCCGGTTTCCATCGCCAGGCGCATCCGGCTGAACTGCCGGCGAATACAATTTATTCGCTGCCGGAGCCATTATCGTGTCACGTTGAACACACTGCATGGTGAACATAGTGCTCGGCATTCACAATACTCTGTGAATTAAAATGATCAAAGAAGCGATACGATGCCGGGATTAACACTCAGTCAATTCATCATATAAACGCAAGGATAGATTGTTGTTCTGGAGATATGGTAAAACGGCCAAAAGTCGGAGCTTTATTAACAAGCGAAACATTGTTTAATCCAGGCTGACAAGTTGGTACATTAGCGCTTCGTCAGCAGCATATTATGAACCGGGTTTTTGCCTGAATCATCCATTGTTATAGTGGGGAAATCGTCACCATGGATCTGTTGCAAAAGTACATCGAAACCTTTGACTGGGAAACCTTGATGTTTACGGCATTGCGTATGTTACTGATCCTGGTGATCGCCTGGATCGCCCTGAAGGTAATCCGGCGCGTGCTGCAAAAGCTGGAGCAACGCCTGTTGCGTGCGCAGCAAACGGAATCGGAAACGGCCAGTGAACAGGCCAAGCGCATTGAAACATTGATACGGCTGCTGCGCCAGGGAGTTGTTATAGTGCTCTGGGTCGTAGTGCTGCTGGTTATATTACGGGAACTGGGCGTTGACATTGCGCCAATCCTGGCCAGCGCCGGTATCGTTGGCCTGGCGGTAGGTTTCGGCGCACAAAACCTGGTGCGTGACGTGATTTCGGGCTTTTTTATGATTCTCGAAAACCAGGTCCGTGTTGGTGATGTCGCCATTGTTAACGGCACCGGCGGGCTGGTGGAGCGGGTGAATTTTCGCACCATTGTGCTGCGCGACCTCTCCGGGGTGGTTCACGTGTTTCCCAATGGCGCCATTAACACCATTTCCAACATGACCAGCGAATGGTCGGCTTATGTGTTCGACATCGGTGTCGCCTACAAGGAAGACGTCGACCGCGTCATCCAGATTATGCGGGACACGGGCAAGGCATTGCGCGAAGACAAAAAATTCGGTCCGCTAATGGTGGATGATATAGAGGTGTTCGGCGTCGACCAGTTTGCCGATTCGGCGGTGGTCATCAAGGGACGGCTGCGTACCAAACCCATCAAGCAGTGGGACGTGGGACGCGAATACCGTCGGCGGCTGAAATACGCGTTTGATGAAGCCGGCATTGAAATACCGTTCCCGCACCGTTCCATTTATTTTGGCGAAGCCAGCAAGCCTTTCGCTGCGCAATTGCTGAATAAAACCAGCACCGAATAACGAACGTCATGCGTCAACGGTCAACGCATAACCAACACAAAAAAGACTCCTGCTATCTCGGCCTGTGAATGAAATTTTACTTTGCAACCCGGTTAGCCCCCGGGCGCGGCAACAAACGCACGATCCTTGCCGGCGCAACTTTGTTTCACATCTGCCACGGTTTTATGCCGTTCGGAAGGAAAGTACCAAATGACTTTATTACCCGCCTTGCAACCGCCAAGGTACTTAGCCGTATCACAGCCCGCCGGCGACCATTCACCTTTCATACCCGTGTTGCATGCCATACGCCATTGTGAAACTTTGCCACTGTCGTAGTAATCAATACATAAAACCGACTTGTCGCTGAGTTCGCCGGTGCGGCAACTGCCGCTGACGCTTCGCTCATCCGAACAACCGGACAGCAAGGCTGCGGCACATCCCAACACGATGGCGCTTAAGGGTCTTATCATCATTGTTTTATCCCTCAACAAATTAACGAATAAACATCAGACATTAAACGAAAAACGAAAGGCAATACGGCAGGCGCTACTTTCAAATAACGATTAGTCGTCATCCCGCCGCGTTTCCACCCAGTCCAACTCGCCATGGTGGTCAACGTGAAGAACAAACTGGATGGGGCGACAGCAGACAAAGCAGTCTTCGATATATTCCTGATAACCGGCGGAAACATCAATGGCGGTTTCAAACGTTTCGCCGCAATAAGGGCAATTAACTGTCGCAGTATCCAGCATATCCATCGGTATATTGTGGATCATGCAAGATGCTGCTTCAAGGTTTCCTCTGTGACCGGATAAGCAACCGCATCAAAGTTCTTGAACATATTATGCAGTTTTTCCAGTTGGTGCTGATATTCCTTCTCGTAAAACACAATGACTTTGATGGTTTTGGAGTCGGTTTGCTGCAGGCGCTCAATGGTCGCCAACAGCGATTCCAGCGTACTGGTGCGGTCACGAAAATTGGATTGGTAGTTAAACTCCGCGACGATGACATCGGGCTTTTCCTTGCGCACTGCACTGATCGCCTTGCGCATGGCGTGTTGCATAATCACGTGGTAACCACAAGATTGATATAATGACGTGAAATTGGGATAGCCTCCCAGCTCCACGATAGCTAGCAGTTTTTTGTCGGCGGCCATGACGTTATCGAATACGGGATCTTCACCAAGCTAGATCAACCCAGGCTCTTGGTTGCGATTTCATAAACATCCTTGGACAGTGCCGGTTCGGCAGTAATCGTCTCCAGTTGCTGTTTCATCAGTTGCTGGCGCTGTTCATCATATTTGCGCCACATCGTATACACCGTTGCAAGCCGGGCGGCGATTTGCGGGTTCAATTTATCAATTTCGAGAATCTTGCCGGTAAAAAACTCGTAACCCTCACCGCTGAGATCATGGAACTGTGACGGATTGCCATGACCGAAGGCGCCGATCAATGCCCGTATCTTGTTGGGATTTTTCAAAGTAAAAGCTTCGTGTGAAATTAATGCCTTGACACGATCCAGCGTTCCCGGCAAACGGGATGTTGCCTGTATGCCAAGCCACTTGTCCACCACCAGCAAATCGTCCTTCCATTTATGGTAAAACTCGTTCAACGCCTGTTCACGCTGAGGGCAATCATTATTGGCGAGCGACACCAGGGCGGCCATAACGTCCGTCATGTTGTTCCCTTCCTTGAACTGCCGGTAACACAACTCAAAGACACTGGCTTCACCGGTTTCCATCAGATAACCCAGGCAGACATTTTTCAATTTGCGTTTTTTAATGTGCTCCTGGGCAATACTGTATTCACCGTGGACAACGTTTTCTTCGTATACCTGGTGAAACAGGTCTTTAAGATGGCCGGCGAGCGTCTCCCGGATAAAGCGGCACACCTGGTGAATGGCCAGCGGATCAATGGGCGAGACGAATTCACTGATATAACTTTCCGATGGCAGGCTAATGGCCTGCGCCGCCAATGCCTTATCAATAGCGGTATCTTCCAGCGTTTTGTGGCAGGCATCGATAAAGGACTCGGGCAAATACAACGGCCGGTGCTGCCGGACGTCATCCACCAGTTGGCGGATAATTTTAATCGCCAGTTGTTGACCGGCATCCCAGCGATTAAAGTCATCGTTGTCGTTGGCCATGAGAAAATAGCGTTCATTATCACCGAGATCGAGATCAACCTTGACCGGCGCTGAAAAGCCTCGCAACAATGACGGTACCGGAGGATTTTCCATGTTGACAAAAACAAACTGTTCCTCGCGGTTTTTGATCTGCAATACGCGCGTGCCTTGCACCGCCGACGACTCCCCGTGTAACTGCAACGGCAAATCATTACCCTGCTTGTCCAGCAGCCCCATGGCCAGAGGAATGTGAAAAGGCTCCTTGGTCTCCTGACCAGGCGTGGCCGGACAGCTTTGCTTGATATTTAAGGTGAAGGTTTTATTGTGTTCATCGTAACTGCGGGTAACATGCAGCTCAGGGGTGCCGGCCTGGCTGTACCAGCGGCGAAACTGGGTAAAATCCACGTTGTTGGCGTCTTCCAGCGCCTTGACGAAATCATCGCAGGTAACCGCCTGGCCGTCGTGACGTTCGAAATAAAGGTCGGTGCCTTTGCGGAATTTCTCAGGGCCCAGCAGGTTAGATAGCATGCGGACCACTTCCGCGCCCTTGTTGTAAACGGTAACGGTATAAAAGTTATTGATCTCCACGTAGGAATCCGGGCGCACCGGATGCGCCATGGGACTGGCATCTTCACGGAACTGATGAGTGCGCAGAATATTAACATCACCGATGCGCTTGACGCCACGCGATGTCATATCCGCGCTGAATTCCTGGTCACGAAAAACCGTAAAACCTTCTTTAAGGCTTAGTTGAAACCAGTCACGGCAGGTAACCCGGTTACCCGACCAGTTGTGAAAATACTCATGCCCGATCACACCCTCAATACCTTCGTAGTCACTGTCGGTGGCCGTATCCGGCTTGGCCAGCACGTACTTGGAATTGAAAACATTGAGCCCCTTGTTTTCCATAGCGCCCATGTTGAAATCATCCACCGCGACGATCATGTAAATATCAAGGTCATATTCGCGGCCATAAACCTCCTCGTCCCACTTCATGGCGTTTTTCAGGGAACGCATGGCATGGTCACACTTGTCGGCGTTATGCGGCTGAACATAAATATGCAGCTTCACTTCACGGCCAGACATGGTGGTAAACGTATCCTCAATTTTCGCCAGCTGACCGGCAACCAGGGCAAATAAATAGGTGGGTTTTTTGAACGGGTCCTGCCATTTGGCCCAGTGCCGGGCCGGGTCGGATTCCACGTCCCCGGTCTCCACCAGGTTACCGTTGGACAACAGTACCGGGAACTTGCTTTTGTCCGCCACGATGGTCGTGGTATATGTCGCCATTACATCGGGACGGTCATACATATAGGTAATACGGCGAAAGCCTTCGGCTTCGCACTGGGTACAAAAATTACCGCTGGAAATATACAGGCCGTTAAGACTGGTATTGGCCTCGGGATTGATTTCATTTTCAATCTGCAAGGTAAACGCATCGGGTACGTTGTTAATGGTAAGGCTGTCGTCATCAACCTGGTAGTCTGTTTCCGCCAGCGGCTTGCCATCGATGGCAACGGATTTAAGCAGCAGGCTTTCCCCGTGCAACATCAGCGCGCGCGACGCCGCGACGCCTGCCCGGCGCCGGATGCCAAGACGGGATGTTACGTGGGTAGCGGTCTCGTGCAAATTAAAATGTAAATCAACCGTATCCACCCAATAATCCGTGGGTTTGTATTCGGAAAGATAAATGGGGCGAGGTGCTTGTGGATCTTTAGCCATACGTCAATTCCCGTTATTTGTAATTTCCGCCAATGGTGTTGCAGGACCAATAGTAAAGCAGACATGTCTGCTAACAGTCTACCCTGTTATTGCAAAAAGTGAGATACCGCAAATTACCCCCAACCTGTGAACGTGCAGAATGTGTGAAACCGGGCGCTGGCCGATCTCTCCCGGCGTGTAACGACTTACCGGTAACCCCTTGTTCGCAGCCGCAATTCATCCCGCCCGGCAGGACCGGGCATGACCCGCCACAACGCAGACCATGTTTACGAGGGGGAAAAACGTCTTTTCGGACCGGGAGAGCGCGCAACGATACCGGAATGCCGGAATACCGGCCAGTTCAACCCGGCAGCGGATTTGCGCTAGAATACCACGCCACTACCATGACAATAAGTGGAACTGTGACAAATAAGACAAACAAAACGAGATAATTATGACTTCCGACGATTTATGCCCTTGCGGCTCTCAAAAACCCTACGCCCAATGTTGCGAACCATATATCAGTGGTGCTGAAATTCCAGCCACTGCCGAAGCATTAATGCGGTCCCGTTACGTCGCCTACAGCCAGCAGAATAATCAATATATTATCGATACCTGGCACGAATCCACGCGGCCGGACGACCCCAAGCCGGCGGAAGACCCGAACGTGGTGTGGACCGCACTGCAAATCCTCAGCACCGAACAGGGCGGTCCCGATGACGATCAGGGGGTGGTGGAATTCCGCGCCAGTTGCCGCGTCAAGGGCAAGGCGGGCGGGCTGGATGAACGCAGCGATTTCATCAAGGAAAACGGCCGCTGGTACTACGTGGACGGCAGCACGATCAAACCGCAAAAAACCGCCCATTTAAAAGTGGGCCGTAATGAACCCTGCCCCTGTGGCAGCGGAAAAAAATACAAAAAGTGTTGCGGCAAGGCCGCCTGAATCCCGAATCGTAAGAGGGTTAAAAGCCTGTTACCGGTTGTTTGGTTTTAGGGCGCGGCTGCGGCGCGACCAAGCGTTGGCCCGGATTTGGCCAGGGCCGCCAGGCCGGACCGGACATGGGCCTTGATAAGGCGCACCAGTAAATGGTGCTTTTCATCCACCGGCACACCAGCGCTGTATTGTTGCCACAGCTGATCCGCCTGTTGATACTGGTTTAACGCCAGCCGGCCCACCATACCCGCATAAAGTACCTGATCGGCAGGCACAATATGCTGTTGTAAAAGTGCTGCCGCCAGCCCGCTCATCTTGCCGGCGTCGCCACGGGCGATAGCCTTGTTCAATAGCAGACGTTGTTTAACCAGCGGCGAATAACGATCCAGACAGGAAGAGGACAATATCGCATCCCAAATGCCGTCCAGTTCCGCTGCCGTCAGAAAAGGTGTCACCGCCTTGGCGATATAGTCAACCGACATTAGCAGGGATTGTTCCCGGGGCACTTTCGCGCAATCGGTCTTGACCGCACGCAGGTTCATTGCACTGTGTTTCATCATGTTAGGCAGTTTGTAAAACTGGCGACCAACGCGATCATTGATGAGAAACTCGCGCAGTAACATCGCTGCGTAACCAAGATCCGACGGATAATAAAACCGGTTAGGTGTCAGTTGTGTTACCTCGCCTGCCGGACCCTGGTTTCGCCATAATGCATGGGTTTTTACCGGATCATCCTTTAATGTCAGTATCTGCATGGCATCGCGCTTCAAAAAGCGGGTCTTGATGGCGTTTAGATCCAGCACCGGGTAGTAATCGGAGTTGTAGCGAATGTCGTAAGAGGCAAACAGCGGGTCAAGATAATTTTTGTCTCCGAGGTAATGCAGTTGCAGGTCCTGTACGTTACGCACCCTGACTCTCGCCAGTTCGCGCGCCAGTTCCGGAAAATCAAACACCCGCGCCGAGGGTGCCCCCAGGGAATCGCCGTTGGTTGCCATGATGATGATGTCGTTATTATTAGCGGCATAAACAACGTAGTTGTCAAAGCGCTGCGACAGCGCTTTCATGACCGACGCCACCAGGCGCATATCAATTTCGTACAGTTGCAGCCACTGGGTGAATATGCCGTCATCGGTCAAATAGTTGGAAACCAGCGCGTAAAATTCACTGGAAAACAAACTGGCAACACCGCTCACCCAGGGATTGGAAGGCTCGGAAATAATAAGATCGTATTTTTTATTGTGCGTGGAAAAATACGACTTGGCATCATCGATATAAATATGGCTTTCGGGGCGATTGTACGCATTGCTCACCCGCGGACCGAAACCTTTGGCCGCTTCCACGATGGCCGGTTCGATTTCCACCGTATCGACGCTGGCCAGTTGATTGGCACTCAACAGTGTATGAGTTGTCAGGCCGGAGCCTAATCCGACAATCGCCGCCTGGCGGCTGGCGGGTTTCATGGACAGAGGCAATGCCGCTGCCAGTATCATGGTCGCTTCATCAGGGGAAGGTGTACCGTTGGCGGACACGTTGATGGAAGCATCGGGCTTGCCGTTGGTGATGATGCTGATTTCGTTATCGGCCTTGACCCGCACCAGATCCACCGACGCCGTTTTGCCATCTTTATGGAACAACAGCTCAGCATTTTCCGGCGTGTAAAAATTGCCGTGCCGGTATACCCCGGACGCCATTTTATAAGAGTTGAAATCCACGATAGCGGCCACCAGTAACAGGCACACAACGGTTACCACTGCCGGCGTATATTGATTTAATTTGGCGCGAGCGCTACTGATATCCGTTGTTTTCACATAGTGCAGCAGGATCAACACACCCAGCACAATATCAATTAACGCGCCGGTCACCAGCGTATACTTCAATCCCAGCACCGGCAGTAAAACATGTATGGTCAGCAACACACCGGCGATGGCGCCCACCGTATTGAACGCGTAGACCCGGCCGATACTGCGTTCGCCATAACCGGCGCGTAACAGAATATGGGTGATCAATGGCAGGGTCAGCCCGGCGCAAAACGTAGTCGGTAACATTACCAGCATCGCCAGAGCGTGACTGGACAGGTTAAACAACAAATATCCCTGGTCGGTTTTATCCACGTTGCGGACAATCCACTGCATCATGTCAAAAGTGGAGTTGTACAACGGCAGGGTCATCAGCGCGAAAAACCCCATCGCCAGCTGCGCGTAAGCCAGAAATCTTACTTCGTGGCGCAACCGGTCGATGCGTTTTCGCAACCAGAAACTGCCCAGGGCCAGGCCGAAAATAAACGCGCTAAGCATCATTTCAAAGGCATGCGTGGAACTGCCCAACACCAGGCTCAGCATACGTATCCAGCTTAACTCATAGATAAATGACGCCAGCCCGGTTGCCAACGCCAAGCCCAGGTAAAACAAAACCAGTTTCTCGCTCAGCGATTGTTCAAACGCCGGGTCGGGTTCCTGCTTTACGGTGTTGGAGGTGACCGGTAGCGATAATCGCCGCAGCAATACCATAACCGCGACCGCAACCAGAATATTCAACACGCCTGCGGTTTTGATGGTGCCCGGCAATCCGAACCAGTCGATCAACACAAAACCACTGACCAGCACACCGACCGACGCGCCGATACTGTTGGCAAAATAAAAAGCTGTAATGACGCGGCCCTTGAAGTGCGGCGCGCAACGCAAGATGCCCGCCGTCATCAATGGAAACGTCATGCCCAGCAGAACGGATTGCGGCAGAATCAACAGTGCGGCCGACGTCCACTTGAACGCCTGAACCCCCGCAATGGAATCAATCGAAGGCAGAATGGAAGAATAGGCCAGGTGCAGAAAGGCATCGTAGGTTTCATGAAATACCAGCGCCAGCGCACCAATAATGCCCTCCACCAGGGCATAAACGAACAGCAGGTTTTTCCAGTAGCTGCCGGCCAGGCTGGCGATCCACGCGCCGATCGCCATCCCGCCCATGAAAATCGCCAACACCAGCGTCTGGGCATAGGCGGCATGTCCAAGATATAACTTCAGGTAGTGAGACCAGATGGATTCATAGATCAAGCCGGCAAAGCCGGAAACCACGAACAGAGCGGCAAAAAGTAATATAGTTCTTGTTTCCCTCATTTATTCAGCGTCCGTACCGCGTTATGATTATTAGATTATTGTTGTCGAGAGACCCTATGATAAAACAAAAGCGCCTGTTAAGTGTCACCGCTTTGGCGGGATGTCCGGATTTTTCCGACTTGTATGAACAATATGGCTATCAGGTCATAACGGCAAAAACGCTGCGCAAAGCGCTTTCGCTCATCAAACAACAGGCTCCGGATGTCATCGTGGCCGAATTCATTTACGCGCCCACTTACGGTTCACAACTCAGCAACTTTGAATCGCTGTTGGGCGCAGCGCAGGCACACGCACCGCAGGCATCGTTTATCGCACTGGTGCACAAAAACGACGCTCATCATTTCGAAAAGGTCAAAGAGAAATTCGATCACTGCCTGCCGCTCATCTACCCGGTCACCCGTCGGGACATGGACCATTGCCTGGCAACCATTAGCGCGGCCACATGAGTGATTGATTGCAAAGCTGACGAAATCCTTACCGGATTTTTGTTCTAGCCCCCGCCATCGGCAAAAAGCTCGGTTTCCGTCATATCGCCCGCGGTATCAATGCGAATCCCCACAACTTCCGGCGCTCGGGATTTAATATAGCCGGCCATCAACATTAACAGGGTCTGGTTCTCGGTGCTGATAGCGTCCAGCATCTTGCTGGCCGCAATCTGGCAGCGCTCCTCGCGGTTGGGATTGTCCACCCAGGTACGGCTCATCTGCCAGCCTTGATCCATATCTCGGTCCATTTTGTCAAAAAAGTCCCGGCCTTCCTGCAGTAAATCGTCGGGCAGTTCAAGCGTTTTGCTCACTTCGTCAATATATACCGTCAATTGCATCGTAAAATATCCTTTAATCACTGAATTCCGGCAAACAGCCAAGGGATAATCCCGGCCACCCACCGTTTCACTAGTGTAACAAGATAGCGCCCCGAAAACGTCCACCCCGAGCCTTGATTTACCGATGCGGGCAATCCGGGCATTCACGCTGTCTCCGTTTTTTTAAACAGTTTTTAGCCGCGGATCAACGATCTCTATCCGGCAAAACTCAAGAAAAATCACCGGATTGCCGTTATATTCAGCGGAAAACCCGATTTCCCGTTTTACGCCGGGGCCGGCGAGCACCAAGAATTAGTTCTTACAATCAACAAGTTAAGCCCACATCAACAAGGGCCGCGCGTATTTGACATGGAATCCGCTAACACAAGTCAGGACAAACAATACACATTGCTCATCGTCGATGACAACGAGATGAATCGGCAATTAATGGCGCTGCAGTTCAAGCGAGCCGGCTATCACATCGTCCTCGCGCAAAGCGGCCCCGAAGCCCTGCAACTGATCGAAACCACCGCGTTTGACCTGGTGTTGCTGGATATCGTGATGCCGGGTATGAACGGTCTGCAAGTATTGGAAGAAATCCGCAAGCAATACACGTTGATCAGCCTGCCGGTCATCATGGTGACCGCCGATGATTTGGAGCAAAGTGTCGTCACCGCCTTGCAACAGGGCGCCAACGATTACCTCACCAAACCGCTGAATATTCCGGTGGCCCTGGCCCGCATCAAAACCCAATTGACCCTGAAAGACCTGGCTGCGTTAAAAGATGAATTTGTGCGTTTCGCCAGCCATGACCTGAAAAAACCGTTAATCGTCATGATGGATATTGCCGCCGAGATAAAACAGACTTGCCGGCCAGGCGAAGCGGTACCTGAGGATTTTACCGAATTAATGAACCTGATGACCCGCACCGGCGAAAACATGCAAAAAGTTATCGCCGGTTTTCTCAACACCGAATCGCAGACTGCCGCGGCGCCGGAGCCGAACATCAAGGCCATCACTCTCAACGACATTGTTGACAAATCACTGCAGGCCAACGAAAGCTATGCCCGCAAAAAAGGCGTCAGATTAAAAAAGGAACTGGCGGAGAATTTACCCCCCATCGAAGGCGATGAGTTTCGCTTGTCGCAGGTGCTGGACAACCTGATCGGCAATGCCATGAAATTCAGCCCCAAGGAAACCACCACCACCGTGCGCACCCACGCTGATGACAACTTTGTGTATGCCGAAGTCTGTGACGGCGGTCCCGGTCTCACCGAAGACGATATGAAAAAGCTGTTTACCCGCTACGCCAAACTCAGTAACCGGCCCACCGGCAACGAAACCAGCAGCGGTATCGGACTATCCATGTCCAAGCAATTTATTGAACTGCATGAAGGTAAAATCGGTGTCAAAAACAATCCAGATCATGGCGCTACATTCTGGTTCAGCATTCCTATCAAGCATTGATCAATATCGTTCTTTTAAAAGAGACTAACGCAAAGGCGCTAAGACGCAAAGTTACGAAATATTTGTTATTCATTAATAGGTAATCAATTTCGTTCACTTTGTTTGTGTCCTGATGGCGGGTTATTAATTGATTTTTTTCTTTCTTTGCGCCTTAGCGACTTTGCGTTAAAAAAAGAAACGTGTGATGAAGGCGCCAAGCTTTGCATAAGCCATCAAGCCACCACGTTACGCGGCTCGCCCTTCAGGAACGCCTCGATATTCAAGGCAACTTCATTGATCACCCGCTGGCGAGACTCCACGCTGGCCCAGGCAATATGCGGTGTCACAATAAGATTTGGCAGATCCACATCCAGCAATGGATTACCGTTCACCGGCGGTTCTTCGGTGAGCACATCTATACCGGCACCGCCGATACGGTTTTGCTGCAACGCTTCCGCCAACGCATGCTCATCGACGATACCGCCACGGGCCGCGTTGACCAACAAGGCGTTAGGCTTCATCGAGGCAAGTTCATCAGGGCCGATAAGGTTTTCCGTTGCCGGCGTTAACGGGCAATGCAAACTGATAACATCCGAGCGGGCCAGCAACTGTTCCAGTGCCACCCTGCCCTCGCGCGGTTGACGGTCTTTGTGCTCGGCAACCAGAACCTCCATGCCGAACGCTTTACCCAGTTGCGCCACGGCTTTACCCAGCACACCATAACCAATGATGCCCAGGGTCTTGCCGTAAAGTTCGCTGACTTGATAATCCAGCAAACAGAAAACCTCACTACGTTGCCAGCGCTGATCACGAATCGCGGCGCGGTATTGATCCAGTCTGACGGTTAGCGACAGGATCAAACCAAAAACGTGCTGCACCACCGATGGTGTTGCGTAACCGGTGACGTTGGTTACCCGTACTGCGCTTCGCGCCGCCGCATCCAGGTCGACATTGTTGGTACCGGTGGCAGCCACGCAAACCAGTTTTAAGTGCTGCAGTTGATCAAAATGGTCTTGCGTCAACCGCACCTTGTTTGATACCACGATGTCGGCATCACCAGCGCGGGCGACAACATCGGCATCCCGAGTGGTATCAAAAAACTGCCAGTCTTCTAGCGCATTTTTCAACGGCGACATATCCATATCACCGTTATCAATGGACTTCAAATCCAGTAAAACACCTTTCATGGAACTATCCTGCAGATCAAGATGAAAACCGTTTGCTCACGTGCATAATACCATTAGAATACACCATTCAACGCCGTCAATAGCGATCACCATGCGCATTCAATCAACTCACCACTCAACTCAATACCCAGTTCGCCGCCGACACCTTGCCGTTATCCGCTTCTACGCCCGGGTTGCATCCATATTATTGACCGTGCTCGTGTGTGCCACGATGTCACTGCCCGGTTACGCCATGCACCTGCCGTTGTGGGAATTCGGCCTGGGCGCCGGCGTGCTCAATGCGCCGCAATACCGCGGTTCCAAGTCCGTGGAAAATATCTATTTACCTGTCCCGTATGTCATCTACCGCGGTGACGTGTTCAAAATTGACCGTGACGGTATCCGGGGCCAGTTATTTGAAAGTGACCGCGTCAATCTGGATATCAGCCTGGCGGGCAATATTCCCGTTCCCGAATCAGACGACAGCGCCCGTGCCGGCATGCCTAGCCTTGACCCTCTTGGTGAAATCGGTCCGGAACTGGAATTCAAACTTTGGAACACGCCCCATGACAAACACAGTTTCTGGTTCAAGCTACCCTACCGATTTGTCTTTTCAGTGGGCAACCCCCTTATTGCATATCAGGGCTGGAGCCTGTCACCCTATGTGGAATACAAGCTTAAAATTAAACATGCGTCGTCACTGATGCGCTACAATATCAGCATTGGTCCGATTGTGGCAGGTAGCAAATATCATAATTATTTTTATGAAGTTGATCCACAATATATCACCCCCCAACGCGACGAATACCACGCAGACTCCGGTTACAGTGGCAGCCGAATAACCGTGTCGGTTATACGTAATACCAGGAAATATTTTCTGGGTTTTTTTGCCCGCTATGATGATCTCAACGGCGCGGAATTCATTGACAGCCCGCTTGTCGAAACTGAGAATTATTTCATATTCGGCATCGCATTCTCCTGGATTATCACCTCCTCCAGCGAGCATGTTCCCCACTAATCATCAGGATGTTATTGTGTACCAAAAATTCGAAACAAGAATCGCCCAACTGCAATCCTTAAACACCAGGACCTTGTTTAGCGGGTCCAAAACCGGCATCGAGAAAGAGTGTTTACGGGTGTCCGATCAAGGTACGATCGCCGCGACCCCGCATCCGGCAGCACTGGGTTCGGCGTTGACCAACCCCTATATCACGACGGATTATTCCGAAGCGCTTCTGGAACTTATTACGCCACCGTTTGAGTCACCCGGCAAAGCACTGACATTTTTACAGGACACGCAAAAGTTTGTTTATCAACATTTGCAGCATGAAATCCTGTGGAGTACCAGCATGCCGTGCGTACTCACCGGCGAGGACAGCATACACATTGCCCAGTACGGCAGTTCCAATGCCGGTCTTATGAAAACCGTTTACCGACGCGGGCTCGGGTACCGCTATGGTAAAATGATGCAGGTGATCGCCGGCATTCATTACAACTATTCGTTGCCCGAATCATTCTGGCCGGCGTACCAGTCCCTCGAAAAAAATAATGATCCGCTGCAGACGTTCATCTCGGAAAGTTATTTTCAAATGATCCGTAATTTGCAGCGTTATGGCTGGCTGGTTCCCTACCTGTTTGGCGCTTCCCCGGCGGTGTGTAAAAGCTTCATGGACGGCATTGAAAAAATACTGGAACCCTTTGATGAATTTACTTACCACCACCCCTATGCCACATCGCTGCGCTTAAGTGATATCGGATACCAGAATTATAAGGAGGGCAAAACCGGCACCAAGGCCAACTATGACGGTCTTGACTCCTATGTCAAAAGCCTGAAGTACGCCATCGAAACCCCTTCTGCCGACTACCAGAAAATTGGCGTAAAAGCCGGCAACGAATACCGGCAACTTAACGCCAATCTGCTGCAGATAGAAAACGAATATTACAGTACCGTCCGACCCAAACAGCTTACCGGTACTTATGAAAAACCAACGGTAGCGCTGGCGCAGCGCGGCGTGAGATACATTGAATTGCGATCACTGGATGTCAATATCTTTGAACCGCTGGGCGTCAGCGAAGCACAATTGCGGTTTCTGGAAGTTTTTCTGATTTTCTGCTTGCTGCAGGACAGCCCCCCTGTCAGCCGCGATGAACAAAAGGAGATCGACCACAACCAGAGTATAACCGCCCACCACGGCAGGGAACCGGGACTGAAATTATCGCGTAACGGCAAACCGGTATTGCTTTGCACCTGGGCCACGGAACTTTTCAATGCCATGGATGATGTCTGTGATTTGCTGGACAACAACGAACCTGATCACCCCTATCGCGACGCCCTGAAACACTATTATGAACGCGTGGAAGACCCGGACCTGACACCGTCCGCCCGTATCCTGAAGGAAATGCGCGAGAACAAGGAACCCTTTTTTCCTTACTCCATGCGTTACGCCAAACAACATGCCGAATATTTCAAGTCCGTTGCCATCAGCGAACAAGATACGCAGTTTTTCCAGCAGGCCGCAGAACAATCGCTAGTCGAACAGGCACAGCTTGAAGCCGGCAACTCGTTGAGTTTCGATGAATTTCTACAACGTTACTACGCCGAAGCCCTGTAAGGGCAAACAATCAATACCCCGTTTAGTCTCTGGCCCATTTGCGACCGCGTCACGCACAATACGGGGAACAATTGTACCGCGCGGACCGTCCATATAAGGGATATCCGCGAAAACCGGTGACCCGGCCCGTAACGTGGTATGTCTGAGTTTTTGTATGTACAAATGTAACAATCCGGGAATTCCGGCAACTGTTTCGTACAGGAATGATTATGAAAAATCCGGATCGCTGACAGCATCATTTATTTTTAGGAACCTGACACCATGACAAACCCGCTTTTCAACAACCTCAAAAACCCGCTTCTCGCCGGCCTGATCCTGATCGCAGCGTTCGCGCCGGCGATGGCAACCGCCGATACGTCATTGAAAGATTTCGATGGCAACGTAAAAAACGTTGATCAGTACACCGGTAACGGTAAATGGCTGGTGGTCATGCTATGGGCATCGGATTGCGCCGTGTGTAACCGGGAGGTTCACGAATACGTGGCGTTCCATAAACAACATCACAACAAAGATGCCCGCATGTTAGGCGTCTCCCTTGATGGTGAAGCGAAAAAGGCCGACGCCCGGGGTTTTTTAAAGAAACATAACGTCAATTTTCCCAGCCTGATCGGTGACCCGCTGACCGTTGCCGCCATGTATCAGAACTTAACCGGCGACACCTGGGTCGGCACGCCCAGTTTCATGGTTTATACTCCCGACGGCAAATTACTGGGAGCACAGGCTGGTGCCGTGCCGGTTTCCGTCATCGAGTCCTTTATTCAGCGTGAATCCTCCGGCGCCGCCACGCCGTGATCGGTGTGCATCGTTTCGATTCACTAGCCCTTGCACGGGCCCAAAAGCAGTGCACTGTTGATCGACGCTGACACCCCCATCCGCCATCAATCTGTTCGTAATTTATACAGAACACAGGGCAATCTTCGAAAAGATTTGGTTAATTTTTGTCGATTTTAGGCCGACAACGGGATGATTTGGTGTTATTTATGCTAGCGCATCTTGACACCGAGCCAATGAGATCGTATTTCTATTGTTAAGAAATACAATGATTTATTGGACAATTAAGCTAACTTACTGATTATATTGAAAATTAAATGGGAAAATCCTTAGTCATCGTCGAGTCGCCCGCCAAAGCCAAGACGATCAACAAATATTTGGGCAAAGACTTTGTCGTCAAATCCAGTATTGGACACATTCGCGACCTACCCACCAGCGGCAGTGACAGCGGCAAATCCAAACTTTCTCCTTCCGAACGGGCAAAACTGGCGGCCAAGTCGCGCAAATTGCCGAAGGAAGAACGCGAGGCTTTGAAGAAAAAACGCGCTCGCGAGTCGCTGATCAAACGTATGGGCATCGATCCGGAACACGGCTGGAATCCCCAATACGAAATCATGCCCGGTAAGGAAAAAGTGATTTCCGAGTTGAAGAAACTCGCCAAGGACGCAGATGCCGTGTATCTGGCCACGGACCTTGACCGCGAAGGGGAAGCCATTGCCTGGCATTTGCGCGAAGCCATCGGCGGCGATACCGATCATTACAAACGCGTGGTGTTTAACGAAATCACCAAGAAAGCCATCGAACATGCCTTCGCCGAACCGACCGACCTTAATCTCGACCAGGTGAATGCACAACAAACGCGCCGGTTTCTGGACCGCGTCGTGGGCTACATGGTGTCGCCCCTGTTATGGAAGAAAATCGCCCGGGGTTTGTCCGCCGGCCGTGTTCAATCGGTGGCTGTGCGCCTGGTGGTGGAACGCGAACGGGAAATTAACGCGTTTATCCCTGAAGAATACTGGGAACTACATTGTGATCTGAAACCACCCAAGGGTGAAGATTTCCGCGTCCAGGTGGTTAAACACAAAGGCGAGGAATACAAACCCACTAACCAGGAACAATCAGACCGGGCCGTCGCCGACCTAGAAAAGGCCCAGTATGTCGTTAGTAACCGGGAGACCAAACCTTCCAGCAGCAAACCGCGGGCACCATTTATCACATCCACCTTGCAACAATCGGCCAGCACTCGCCTTAATTTTGGCGTCAAGAAAACCATGCTGATGGCGCAACGGCTGTATGAAGCCGGTTACATTACATACATGCGTACAGATTCCACCAATTTAAGTACCGATGCAGTGGATGCCTGCCGCAACTATATTGAGAAAAAATACGGCAAACCCTATTTGCCGGAAAAACCCATTTCATACGCCAGCCGGGAAGGTGCCCAGGAAGCCCACGAGGCCATCCGGCCGTCGGATGTCAATGTCATGATATCCGACCTTAAAAATGTCGACGCCGACGCCGTCCGGTTGTATGAGTTGATCTGGCGTCAGTTCGTGTCCTGCCAGATGACACCGGCTAAATTCGACGTCACCACGCTCACGATTGGTGCAGGTGACTACGAATTGCGCACCAAAGGCCGCACGGTGGTATTCGATGGCTGGACACGGGTTTTACCGCCAGTCTCCAAAGGCGGTGATGATGTGTTGCTGCCGGAAGTCCAGGTAGGCGACGAACTGCAACTGGTTAAACTGGACCCATCACAGCATTTCACCAAGCCGCCACCCCGTTATACCGAGGCCAGCCTGGTCAAGGAACTGGAAAAACGCGGTATCGGCAGGCCGTCGACATATGCCTCGATTATTTCGACGATTCAAGACCGGGGTTATGTCACCCTGGAAAAACGCCGGTTTCACGCCAACAAAATCGGTGAAGTGGTTACCGACCGCCTGACCGAGGCATTCAGTGACCTGATGGATTATAACTTTACGGCGGAGATGGAAGAAAAACTCGATTCCATCGCTGAAGGCCATAACAACTGGAAAAAAATTCTTGATGCATTCTACGCCGAGTTCAAGCAAAAGCTCGAAAAAGCGGACAGCGATGAGAACGGCATGCGGGGCAACGAACCCATTGTCACCAGCAGCATCAAATGCCCCACTTGCGAGCGGGATATGATGATTCGAGTGGGTTCAACCGGCGTTTTTCTCGGCTGTTCCGGTTATAACCTGCCGCCCAAGGAACGCTGTAAAACCACCATCAACCTGATCCCCGGCGAAGAAGCGGTTAATGTGGATGAGGACGAGGAAGGCGAAGCCAAACTATTATTGCACAAGCGTCATTGCCCCAAATGCGGCAAGCCCATGAATAACTACCTCATTGACGAGGACCGCAAACTGCATGTTTGTTCAAATAGCCCGGATTGCGACGGTTATGAAGTCGAACACGGTAAATTCCGGATCAAGGGTTACGACGGTCCGGTCATCCAGTGCGACAAATGCGGCGCCGATATGCAATTGAAAACCGGTCGCTTTGGCAAATATTTTGACTGCACCAATCCGGAATGCAAAAACACCCGCAAACTGCTGCGTAACGGCGAGCCGGCACCACCCAAAGCCGACCCCATTCATATGCCGGAATTGCCCTGCGAGAAAACAGAAGGCTATTTTATTCTGCGCGACGGCGCGGCAGGAATCTTCCTGGCATCCTCGGCATTTCCCCGTTCACGGGAAACCCGCGCACCAAAACTCAAGGAAATCCTGCCCCATAAGGATGAATTCGATCCGAAGTTTGCGTACCTGAAAGACGCGCCGGTGGAAGACGACGAAGGCAATCCCACCATTGTGCGCTTCAGCCGTAAAAACAAGGAACAGTATTTAATGACCGAAGCGGATGATGGTAAAGCGACCGGCTGGACGGCACATTACCGCGACGGCAAATGGGTCATTGAAAAACCGGAACAGAAAAAAGCCACCAAGAAAAAAGCAACGAAAAAAAAGGCGGCAAAGAAAAAAGCCGCCAAGAAAAAAACCGCGACCAAAAAAGCGTCCAAAAAGAAAACCGCCGACTAATGTAATTTAAGGTGCAGGTGAAACCAAAAGAATGAACAAACCGCTGTTTAGCGTCTCTAACATGAAAAGTAGTCGCTATAATTTCCGGAAAGATTCAAACCTTTCTTTTATGTTGACGACGCTAATCTATTGACGGTCAGTACAGGCTTGTCAATAATAAATCGGTTACTGTTTCGCGCTTTCATGCACAGCGATAACACCGTAATCCTGCAAAACGTTGATCAGCAAAAAATCGAGAACACGATAACGCTAATTAACTGTTAAAATGTATTCCAGCTTGTGATAACGTCTGGCATACTACTTGTTTAATTGACACAAAGGTTCTCGATTTTTCTTGATAGCAGAGTGTGTCGGTTTGTTAACATTTCAAACTTTTCTGCAGTATTGACAATCTATATAACAATATTTATAGATTGTTCAGCAACCATTTGTATAAACAAAAATAATATCCTAAGCAAATGAATTTTTTATAGAAATGGCGATTTTGCATTTTTGCCATAAGGGGTAGGCTTATTCAGTTTCGGCGATGATTTAATACCCAACAGGGCAATAGAGACCAAGAGTTAGACACTCTTCATACTCTGTAAAAAATCAATCACCCAAACTGGCATTGGCCCGCTATTTGCACTTTAATATATAGTAGGTTGTGAAATTTTTCGCTAATCTAAAGGTCCACCCTGACTAAATCAGGTTAAGGAAAGGGACCCCACAATCGGTAGCATTTAATTGTTCTGGAGGCCGTCATGTCAATCTTCAGCCATTATCAATCACGCTATGAAGAAGCCAAGGAGGAAGAATACACTATTCAGGAATACCTGGATCTGTGTAAAACAGATCCGAGCGCATATGCCTCGGCTGCAGAAAGAATGTTGATGGCAATCGGTGAACCACAACTTGTGGACACCCGCAAAGACCCCAGGTTAAGCCGGCTCTTCTCAAACAAAGTCATCAAACTGTATCCGGCATTCAAGGATTTCTATGGCATGGAAGAAACCATAGAACACATCGTTTCCTACTTTCGCCACGCGGCACAGGGACTGGAAGAAAAGAAACAGATTCTTTACCTGCTGGGCCCGGTGGGTGGTGGCAAATCCTCTCTGGCGGAAAAATTAAAATCGTTAATGGAAAATTGCCACATTTACGCCATCAAAGGTTCGCCCATTAACGAATCACCCCTGGGACTGTTTTCACCCGAAGAAGACGGCCAAATACTGGAAGAGGATTACGGCATTCCGCGCCGCTATCTCGGTGGCATTATGTCGCCGTGGGCAATTAAACGCCTGCACGAGTTCAATGGCGACATTACCAAGTTCAAAGTCGTTAAACTAAAACCCTCGGTACTTGAACAAATCGGTATCGCCAAGACCGAACCGGGCGATGAAAACAACCAGGATATTTCCTCGCTGGTTGGCAAAGTGGATATCCGTAAACTGGAACAGTTTTCCCAGGACGATACCGACGCCTACGCTTACTCCGGCGGCCTTTGCCTGGCCAACCAGGGATTACTGGAATTCGTGGAAATGTTCAAGGCGCCTATTAAGGTTCTGCACCCGTTGTTAACCGCAACGCAGGAAGGCAACTACATGGGTACCGAAGGTTTATCCGCGATCCCTTTTGACGGCGTCATCCTGGCACACTCCAATGAATCGGAATGGTTGTCGTTTAAAAACAACCGCAACAACGAGGCTTTTCTTGACCGGATCTATATCGTCAAGGTTCCCTATTGCCTGCGGGTCTCCGAGGAAATAAAAATCTACGAAAAGCTGTTACGCAACAGTTCGTTAGCGGAGGCACCCTGCGCGCCCGGCACCCTGGACATGATGTCGCGCTTCGCCGTGTTGTCCCGATTGAAAGAACCGGAAAACTCCAACATCGAATCCAAGATGCGCATCTATGACGGCGAGAATCTGAAGGATACGGACCCCAAGGCGAAAACGTATCAGGAATACCGCGACTATGCCGGTGTTGACGAGGGCATGACCGGATTGTCCACGCGTTTCGCGTTTAAGATCCTGTCCAAGGTGTTCAACTATGATCACTCGGAAATCGCCGCCAACCCGGTACACCTGTTGTATGTTCTGGAACAGCAGATTGAACAGGAACAATTTCCACCGGAACTGGCGGAAAAATACGTTTCCTTTCTTAAAGGCATTCTGGCGCCCCAATACGCGGAGTTTATCGGCAAGGAAATCCAGACCGCTTATCTCGAGTCTTATTCGGAATACGGACAGAACATTTTCGACCGCTATGTCACTTATGCCGATTACTGGATTCAAAACGAGGAATACCGTGACCCGGATACCGGTGAAAGTTTCGATCGTGCGGCACTGAATGAAGAGCTGGAAAAAATCGAAAAGCCGGCTGGTATCAGCAATCCGAAGGATTTCCGCAACGAAATCGTCAACTTTGTATTGCGGGCACGAGCCAACAACGAAGGCAAGAACCCGACCTGGACCAGTTACGAGAAACTGCGCGAAGTGATCGAAAAGAAAATGTTTTCCACCACCGAAGACCTGCTGCCGGTCATTTCCTTCAATGCCAAGGCATCCCAGGAAGACCAGAGCAAGCACAAGGATTTCGTCAAGCGCATGGTCGACAAGGGATATACCGAAAAGCAAGTTCGGTTATTGTCTGAATGGTACTTGAGAGTACGTAAAGCATCGTAAACGGTTTACATTGTGACTCAAATAATCGATCGACGACTAAACGGGAAAAACAAAAGCGCCGTCAATCGACAACGTTTTCTTCGCCGGTTCAGGGAACAGATCAGAAAATCTGTCTCTGACGCGATATCCCAGCGCAGCATTAAGGATATCGACAAGGGCGAGACGGTGAACATTCCCACACGCGACACAAACGAGCCCATTTTCCATCACGGTCAAGGCGGGCGACGCGAGGTCGTGCAGCCCGGCAATACGGATTTTGTCACTGGCGATAAAATCCCCCGCCCTCCTTCGGGTGGCGGCGGCGGCCCCGGCCAGGGACAGGCCAGCAATTCCGGCGAAGGCGAAGATGATTTTGTCTTCCAGTTATCCCGTGAGGAATTCCTGGAATTTTTCTTCGAGGACCTTGCGCTCCCCGACCTGGTAAAAACCCAACTGGCCTCGGTCTCTGAACATAAACTGGTCCGTGCCGGATATACCACCGCCGGCGTCCCCACCAATATCAATGTCATTCGTTCCATGAAAGGTGCGTTGGCACGCCGCGTTGCCCTGCGCAGCCCTTATCAACGCAGGCTTGCGGAACTCGAAGAAGAGTATGAAGAGGCTAAAAAGCTTTACGGTGAGGAAAGCAACCCTAAACTGGCCGAACTGCTGGATGAAATGGAACGGATTAAGGCCCGCATGAAGGCCATACCTTTTATCGACACGTTTGATTTACGCTACAACAACCGGATTCAGGAACCCTCGCCCACCACGCGGGCTGTGATGTTTTGCCTGATGGATGTATCCGGATCCATGAACGAGGAACGAAAAGACATTGCCAAGCGCTTTTTCATCCTGTTGTACCTGTTCCTCACCCGCGCTTATGAAAATATCGAGGTGGTTTTTATCCGCCACCATACCACCGCCAAGGAAGTGGACGAACAGGAGTTCTTTTATTCCCGGGAAACCGGTGGTACTGTAGTATCCAGCGCCCTGGAATTGATGTATGAAATCATCAGCGAGCGTTATCCCACGTCCGACTGGAATATTTACGCGGCGCAGGCGTCGGACGGTGATAACTGGGAAGGCGATTCCCCCGCTTGCCGGGAAATCCTGGTCAACAAGATTATGCCGTGCCTGCAGTATTTCGCGTACGTTGAAATCACCGCCTATGAGCACCAGAGCTTGTGGCGGGAATACGAGAAAGTCCGGGAGATGTTCCCCAATTTCGCAGTCCAGGATATTGCAGGACTTACCAGTATTTACCCGGTTTTTCGTGAGTTATTTAAAAAGCATCAGACGGCAACCCAATGAGTAAAAGCGCCACAGTCCGCAAGCGGAAACAAAAGCCCATATCCCAGACGTCGGAATGGTCCAAGGAACTGATTGCCGCATACGATCAGGAAATTGCCCGGGTTGCCGCCAACTTCGGCCTTGACACCTATCCCAACCAGGTGGAAATCATCAGTTCGGAACAAATGATGGATGCCTATTCGTCGGTGGGCATGCCGTTGGGTTATCACCACTGGTCTTTCGGTAAACAATTTCTCAATATCGAGCGGCGCTACCGGCGCGGTCACATGGGCCTGGCCTATGAAATCGTGATCAACTCTAATCCCTGTATTGCTTATCTGATGGAAGAGAACACCATGCCTATGCAGGCGCTGGTCATTGCCCATGCCTGTTATGGACACAACTCGTTTTTCAAAGGCAATTATCTGTTCCGTACCTGGACCAACGCCGATGCCATCATCGACTACCTGTTGTTTGCCAAAAACTATATCACCAAATGTGAACGCCGTTACGGCGTTGAAGAGGTTGAGAATCTGCTCGACTCCTGCCATGCACTGATGAACTATGGCGTCGACCGCTACAAGCGGCCCATGCCGCTGTCACCCCAGGAAGAACGCATGCGCCAGAAAGAGCGCGAGGAATACCTGCAGTCACAAATCAATGATTTGTGGCGCACGATTCCAATAAGTGAGAAAGATGCACGGCAACAAAACGAGCGTCGTTTTCCCGACGAACCCCAGGAAAATCTGCTGTACTTTATCGAGAAAAATGCCCCGTTAATGGAGCCCTGGCAGCGGGAAGTGGTCAGGATTGTGCGCAAGATCGCTCAATATTTTTATCCACAGCGTCAAACCCAGGTCATGAACGAAGGCTGGGCCACTTTCTGGCACTACACTATTTTGAATCAACTATACGACGAAGGCCTGTTGTCCGACGGCTTTATGATGGAATTTTTGCAATCACATACCAATGTCATTGCCCAACCTCCATATAACAGCCCTTATTTCAGCGGCATCAATCCCTACACACTGGGATTTGCCATGATGAGCGATATCCGCCGTATCTGCGAAGATCCCACGGAAGAAGACCAGCAATGGTTTCCGGATATTGCCGGAAGCAACTGGCTGGAAACTCTGGATTTCGCCATGCGTAACTTCAAGGACGAAAGTTTTATTGCACAGTATTTGTCGCCTAAACTGATCCGTGACCTGCGGCTGTTTGCAGTACTGGACGACGATACCCGTAACACCCTGGAAATCACCGCCATACACAACGATGCCGGTTACCGGAAACTGCGTAACGCACTGGTGGAACAATATAATCTTGGTGCCCGGGAACCCAACATTCAGGTGTACAACGTCGATGTCAAGGGAGATCGCTCGCTGACATTGCGGCACATCCAGCATAACCGCAAGCCGCTTAGCGATGATGCCAATGAAGTATTGAAGCATGTATCGCGATTGTGGGGATTTACCGTAAGAATAGAATCGGTTAGAACCGACGGCACCACGGAACTCACCCATGAGTGCCGCGTGCGTAACAAGTAACTCGCAGTAAGTAACAACCTTCCGCGACCCACCACCCGTTATTATCCGGCGTGAACCGAAAACCGCTGCCGTTGCTTCACCCTATCAGCCAGGCTTGTTAACGCAACGCACAATCGCGGCAGCAACGCCACCAGTGGGACTAACCCACCATTTGCAAATCCACGAACTGTGAAGCATGGTCCAGTAAACGCTGGCTGTCCTGGGCATGAGGATAACGCGCCTTTTCGATTTCATAATAAGCCAGCAACAGCTTTTCCTCCAATCCGACAATCCGCCTCAGCTCATAAAGAGGTATATCCAGGTAAGGCTCAAAATCAAATTCATCCAACGGTACGCAGCAGGAAATATAAGCCAGCCGCACGGCATTTTTAAACACTTCAATATCTTCATCACCAAATTGATAAACCTTGGGATACAAATAACGCGTTACTAATGCGTACAACTTCTCTTCGGTGGTCGTGACCTTATTGGTGGAACCCATGGTAAACCCGATCGTAAAGGCCTCATCTTTTTCCAGCAATCCTCGCCCCAGCAGGATGTGAATATAGTCATGTTGGGACAAGTCCACCGCACCGTGAAATAGCCGCACGCCCGGAATACGGAATTTGGGATTTTCCACTATCTGCACCATCAGCGGTATATCGTCTTCGTTGGCGCGAACAATGGACATGCTTTGGCGGGCCTGGCGCAAGGTCACCGTATCCTGGTGAAATGGGATGTGCCAGTCGCGATAACTGATTGACTTCACCATATATATTTACCTTTGCATTCAGTAATTTAACGACAGCATATCGGATTGCCGGGGTTTCTCAGTGAGACTCTGAGT
>JASFOJ010000047.1:0-28407 GCA_050116575.1 Gammaproteobacteria bacterium
GACTTCAGCGTTGGGACGCGGACCATCGATTTGGGTCAGTTGGTTGAAGGGTCCGCCATATGTATACGAAGTCGTACGAGATACAGGGACAAATCCTCCCTGGCCATCAGACGCATATCCATCAATTGTTACCGATGTTCGATTTTCAAAATCATCGTAAGTATAAGTCGTAACCTTACAATCGACCCCAGGTGTACACTGAACAGTGGGATCAATCGCTTTTACAGATGGCTCTGTAATCGTTGCAATTCTTTTAGCAAACCGTGAATCATATGTGTAATCAAAGCGACGTTGTTCCGGTGTACCAACCGATTCTATTTTATATCCTGGATTACCGTTGCTGTCATAGTTACCCCATTGTGTAGTTACACCATTTTCAGTTTTTTGAAGGATGTTGTTCGTTCCAGATTCATACTCAGTTGTCGAATCACCTCCACCGCAACTTTCACATCCCGGACCCGTAATTTGCGTCACCACAGCAACACCACCTCGTATTTCAGTGGTGTAAGTAGATGTATTATTTTTGCTGTCTGTGACAATTCGTGTTCCGTCGTCGTTGTACTCTATCGCCACACGATCGACGTTATTTGGGTGCGTAGTCATTACAGCGCGACCGGAATCATCATAGGCAAATGTGGCATAACGTATGCCACGTTCGTCGATTATACCCGTTAGCGCATATCGAAAAATATTATCATTGGTTAGATGTTGTTCGTTGTACAGGTAGGTTTTTACAGGATTATCCGACAGATCGGCCGGTGTTTCATCAGGGAAGGTAACGGTTGTTAAATTCTCATCGACATCATAACCGTAATGATAAACGTTTTGATTAGGATCAGTTATCGTCTCTATATCGCCTATGGCATTATAGGTAAAAAGTAACTCCTGTCCGTAAGAATCGAACACTCTGGCCAATTGGCCAAGAGAGTTATATTCAAGGGTTTGTACAACACCTGTTCGCGAAGTAATTGAAGTTAATTTTCCTTCCGTATTAAAAATCTCTACATCACCATTGGATTTGGTATAACGCCAGCCGATAAATATATCCGCGCCGTCGACCAATCTCTCAAGGCGATTTCCTTTGTCACTGGTCTGATGAATTTCCTGCCCTGAAGCATCAAAATATTTTAACCAGCCGTCGGGCGTTTGAAGACTTGCCATAATATCACCCGATCCATCGGGTTCGGTAATTCGTGAGTCATAACTGGTTCGCCAATAATCCTCAGCATCGGGTATCGTGGGCCACGGCTGGTGATAACCCGCGCTATTATAATAACGCTTGATTTCTACGCCATTCGGGCTCGTGGCCGGGTAGTCGACTTCTTTCTGGACTTTTCCGCCCATGTAGAACTGTATTGGATTTCCGGCTTGCAACGGGCAAAAGTCCAGATACCGATAACACTCCGGCTCATTATTGCTATCAAGTCTCGCCTTGTAGCCAGTTTCGCATTGCACATCGGTATCAAATCGGGCATACACCCTTTCACTCCACGCGTTTGCAGAGCAAGTAACTCCATCTGATTCGAGTGTCTTGTCTCCGGAGAAATCCATGCGACGAAAATCAGTAAATCGCGTACCGCTTGGATATCCCGGCGAACCTGACCAACATTGATAACTGCTTATCGTAGCGCCCCATCCGGTATCTGAGACATTTGTGCCGCCACAAGCATTCCATATTGCTTCTGCAAAATCTTGTGAATACGTCAGAACCTTATTCTCAGTCGTTTCCCCTGCTCCGTCGCAATGAAATCCCCCTTGTGTGTCAACCCAAAAGGTACCTCCCTTAACCTCGCACCACGTTCTCATGCGTCCGACATACGCAGCTTGATCGTCGCATAAGCCAAAACTCGCCGTTTCCTTTGTTGCTATCGGAGCCGTACAATCCGCTCGCGCGTCCGGAATATTTGTCAAAACACCGTTTTTAATCAGGCAATCTTGCTCCGCCGCGTAACTGACATTTGGCCCCAGGGAAACTAACGCGGTGAGTAAGACCAACGCCATCAACAAGCCATAGCTATTCTTTATTGAAAACATACGGTTACTGAAAGAGCTAGGTTTTGATAATTTACGAATACAACCGGGGGAATCGAGAGGAACCATTTGATGATGCATACAACTACCTTAGTTTTCTTAATTTATATCTAAACGGCGAATTTTTGTGGTTAACTTTCACCTGAATTCCATTTCATTCGCTCTAATGAATACTACTGCTCGCTCCATATTGCGCATGAGAGCCGCTATATATTTGGGCTTCTCTGTAACTGTAGAGGTTGAAACGTCGCAAGTATCTGGAAATCGTAAAACCGCAACGTAAAATGGATGGGCGGGGCAACTGCATATTATAACTACCTTTTAATTATATTTACTGCTGATATCCTTTTGATAAAAGGAAATTTTATAAAAATAGAACTAGTCTAAATGCTAGTTTGTACGACGATGGACAATACAGCAATACTACCTTGAAGATGTGCTTTTTACTATACCATAACGATTTATACCAATTTTATGTCTCGTTTACAATTGTTGTTACAGGCCAGCTCTCGATATACTTGTTCGCGATTTAAAAAAGCAATTTTCACATTGAGATCTTGGGGTAAATTTAAGTTTAATTTAAGGTATTTAGGCTTCTGATATCATCCGCTTCCCAGCACTAGACGGCACAAGCGCGTAATCTACAAAAAAACCAAATTTGGAAACTGCGGCAAGAACGCAACTTCAAATACAGTTTCTACACTATGACGAGCTAGCAGCTGAGTGCTGGATGAATTTGTGGAACGATTCCAAAAGGATTTGCAGTTCGGTGAACTGGAATGAAAAAAGGCGGTATTGCGGACGTTAATTGAAGATGGCGAACTTGATGGGAAGGCACTAATAATAAACCCCAGTTACGTTTCCATAACTGGGGTACATTTGGCGTCCCCAAGGGGATTCGAACCCCTGTTACCGCCGTGAAAGGGCGGTGTCCTAGGCCGACTAGACGATGGGGACACGTAACCTTTTAATCTTTAACCGGATTTAAACTCTCTCGGGACGGTCCTGATCACAAAGGACCAAAGAGAAAATAAATTCTTGTTAAAATTGGTGGAGCTAGGCGGGATCGAACCGCCGACCTCTACAATGCCATTGTAGCGCTCTCCCAGCTGAGCTATAGCCCCAGCTCATGATCCGTTCAAACACAAACGAAGCGCGCATTTTACGGTGCCGGTGGTCCGGCGTCAAGCTTACCTGCCGCGTTTTCTTCCATACAGTTCAATATGTTACGGTCACCGGCTGATCACGGAGACAATGCCCGTAAACCGACTGAATAAACCCGTCGGCGCCGCTATGGAGGAGGATATCACTTATAAAAACAGAGGCTTAGGTAAGGTCTGAGCATCGTGGGAAAACCTCTGCGACACCGCCGTACAGTGGGGCAATATCTGTGATCAAGGAACGGCCATGGACCCCAGGGACGTATACCCGCTAAACCGACAAGACTAAATCGATAAAGCCATCACAACCGCGAACCGTTTTCGGTCTGCGGTGGGCTCGCCTGGCAACGGATTACCATCTGGGAATGATGCGTTTGGGTTGTGAGCGGGTTTTTTCTGCCGGAGCATCCGGCTTTTGCGCGGCTTCGACAACGGGTTGCTGCTTCGGTTTAAACAGCCGGGCCACATGCCGCACCATAAAGTTGCTGGTCGCATTATTGATCATGGCGTTGAATCGTGCCTGCTCCATGTTTTTATCGAGCCGGTATTGTTTGCTAAAACTCTTGCCGCTTTGGCATTCATAGTACGACATTTCAAACAGGGATTGTTGGTCATTGTTTTGCCTCACCCATCCCGTTAGCAACAAATCCGCCTGTTCTCGCTCACAAAAGTCCTGCCCTACGGTCGTATCCTCGCTGATGCCGGCTACCAGGCGCTGGCTGTTGGCGGTGGACCGAATGAGGCTCAGCGCCCCCCTATCAGACACGAAACTCTTTAGCGAATCCTCCATCATTTTCAACAGGGGCTTTTTATAACGCACTAGCGCCCTGCCCTGTTTGCCGTTGTTCCTGTAAGCTGCGACGACAATTTTTTTACTCAGGGGCTTTACGGACCCGGACGTATCATAAGGATTCAACTGCCTGGCTTTAACACGAGCAATACCAGCGAACTGTCCACGAGGATATCGTTCCAGATAGGCGAGATAACTGCCGGCGGTATTGGTATTTTTAACGTCGTTCCAGTAATTAAGCTCTTCCTCCATGACCTGGCTTTGTTGTTGCGCGGAGGAGTTTTTGATCGGCACCGGTTGATCGCTGTTAAAAAAAACGAAGTCACCTTTATCAAGGTAAGGGTCACGGATCTTGCCGTATTGGGGCGTTTGCGCGTTATGCGTGTAATTAATAACGGTATCTTCCAGAAATGATGCCAGTTCGGTGCCGGTAATATACCTGTCGTTGTTTAGGTCCGCAGCGCCATCAAGCCCTGCGATGAATTGCCGGCGAAAAACACTTTCATCGGGTACTTCCTGGTCAGCCGAACCGGCGGTGATAAATTGTCTTACGGGTTTGGAAGTCTTGGCGCTGATAGTCGGCGGAATTGCGCGACTGACGTGAAACAGCGAACCCGAAAAGCAACTGTCGAATAAAAACAGGGCATGCTTGGCTTCCATTTGCTTGGCATAGTATTCGAAGTTTTCCATGCCGATGGCTTTTTTCTTTAACGGCCCAATGCCATCCTGTGGTAACGGCGTATCAGCAGGGATCACGTAACCCAGTTCACGACCTCGTTTGGTCGTCAGGGTATAGCCATGGCCGGCGAAATAGAACAGCAACCGGTTGTTCTCATCCTGGCCATACCTGCTGATGAAATCCCGGATTGCCTCATCGAACTGGTCACGGGTAGGATCGGCGAGAATCTTGACGATAAAACCCTGCTTTTCCAGGGCATCTTTTACCATCAAGATATCTTTACTGACTCCTGGAAGGTCAGGCCATTTTTCATAATTACTCACGCCCACCAGCAGTGCGTAACTGGCGGAATAGAGATTAATATCAAGGTCTTTGGTCTTGAGGCGTAATGTTTGCGTCGACGATAAAGCCGGTTGCGAAAACATTGTCACAAACAACAGACACAGCAGCACAACACCGTACATACGGCAGATTGGTTTGATACATCTCAACGCTACTGAAAATTCACCGTGATGGAATGACATGATGCTTCGCTATCTGCAAGTTGATCCGACTTAGATAAAACTTAGCGTTAACTTCTATTATGGTTACGTATACTTTAACAACACAGTAATTGTGCGCTCTGTTTATCTTCCAATCAACACTCGTTGGAACGTTAGAACCTCAGTGTAATTTATTAGTCGGACAACTGAACACCACATAACGAAATATTATTTTTTCATTATAATCAATATATTACTTAATATTCTTTAGGTCGATTATTAAAAATAGTGAGTAATTCCGGCGGATAGTGACGTAAAATCCTCATTGAAACTCAGATCCAGGCCACCAAAATTGGTGCTGTCTTCGAACTCGTAGCGGTGAATTTTAAGACCCACGTTGTAGGTCGACACGTCGCTCAGTTGCCCCACCCAGCGCAAGCCCAGGCTAAAACCCAGCGCATCACCATCGATTTGATCCGGAGGGGTGCCGGGAATCGTACCTCGGTTAACAAACGGTTCTTTAAGCGAAACATTACCTGACAATTGTGCGATGGCAAGGCTGACCACTGCCGATCCTTTATCGTCAAAAGATCGGTTATAGCTGATACCGGCAAACACACCGTTACTCTCCACCAGCGATTCGTCATTACTGACACTGTAATAGCCAGATGTGGTGCCCTGGCGGTAGCCGCCAAACAGCGAAACACCCGGCCAAACATTCATACCGGCAGTTAAGGTCGTATCTTCGCGGGAATAAAAAATTAGCCCACTTCCGTCACTGCGCACATCATCCTTAATAGACGGCTCATACGCCAAAGAGGCAAAAAACTTGTCGTAGGCTACCGTAAAAGCCAGGTCCAACGTCATAAACTCTGCGTCAAACTCACTTTCGCTGATACTTAAACTCATCTGCTTACTGCTCATGCCCAGATCAACAAAATAGTCAAAACCTTGTTCATCAGCATAGGCGTCAGTTGCAAATAAAAAATGACCTAAGATCAACGCAACCATTTTAAGTCGCAAATTTTTCATGGAATCTCCTTGTTACACGTGCCGTTTTCCTAGTTTTGCATAACCTGACTGAAGGAAGTTGAGTTTTAGAACAACATATTGCGTTTTGTGTTAATTATTCGGATATAACCACCCTATCGCCACTTATTACATCTATGGCAAACACTTTTTGTGCGTTATTATCAAGAGCAAAAAGTACATCATTAGTATAGAATACAGCATCTTTTAAACCGAAGTAGTTATAACCAGTGCCTACAGAACCACCTGAAACAATACTACGATCGCCATTCGTCAAATCAACTGCTTTCAAACTAGTCAAATCCGCAACGAACATTCTGCTATTTTGTTCATCTAGCAAAATACCCGAAGTGTAGGAAGTAAAATCAGGACCATTGCCTACCCCGGTGCCAAAATCTGATACAACGGTAGTTTCAAGTGTAGTTCTATCTACACTGATTAACTGACTCGAACTGGAACCATACGGTTTTGCATATACCAGCAATGTATCAGGCAAAATTCCATTTTCTACACCTGAAAAATAGCTATAAGGCCCTAACAGTTGCGCGTAACCAGCCGTCGATAATTCCCGGCTACTAAAATATCCATCTTGATCCCATTCTGTAAAAAACACTTTACCAGAATCAACCAAAATATCATCGACTATTCCATACACTGGTCCGGCAAGGTGAGCATTGACTACTACTGCTCTATCGCCAGTATCCAGGTCAACTGAATATAGACCCACGTCGCCATAATCCGCGACATAGGCGAAGTCGCCGCTTGCGTCCATATCAATACTTATTGGCTGAGTAAATCCTCTGCCTGCACCAACAGAACCGTTGGATATGAAGTGCCTGTCGCCATTGGATATATCGATACCAATCAACGCACCTGGACTGCGATCCACGATGAGCGCCTTTTCCCTGTTTGCATCATATTCCAGATCATATGTTTCCCCGGACAATCCCGGCCCTGACCAAGAGTATTCTGCTGTTAATAACTGCCTATTACCCGAAGTTAATTCTAAGGTCAAAGGTGCAGATTTGGTTTGATCAACCAAAAATGCGCGATCGTTGGGCACATCCAATGAAATACTATAAGTATTGGTAATCGCAGGCCCAGTGCCTATCGTTGAACTGGAAACTACGCTTTGGCCTAACACGTATCCACCGGTATCGCCTCCCGAAAATTGTACATTCACTAATTCATTGGTACCACTGTCATAGACATACGCAGTATTAGTGTAGCCATCGGATACCACTTCAATTGCATTATTAAATGGTTCACTGACCGTCTGACAAAATGACGCATCAAGACATACTGCACTCAACGTTGTTGGATTGGTGTATAAGAGGCGATTATTATTAACATCAATGGCTATGCTATTCGCACTACCAACACCAGCAGAAAACAAAGTGCGGACACCAGAGGACAAATTCACCGATAGTATTGCCGTTTGTCCGGGATCAGCAACCAATGCTCTGTTGTTTGCTAAATCAATCGCGATATCCGTGGGAGTATCAAAGGAAACATCAGACAACATAGTATTATCGGACAGTATTGTTCTATTACCAGATGTTAGATCAACTGCTACAACACCGGGCAACCCTTGATCGACAACTAACACTCGATTATTCCTTGAGTCGAGGTCAATATTTACGGGGGAAACAAAGTCCGGACCGGTACCTCGTAAATTGTTAGATACCAAAGTGCGTCCCCCTGTGTCAACGTCAATAGAAATAATAGAATTCAATGTTGATTCTACCAGTATGAGACGGCTATTAGTTCCATCAAATACCGACCCAAGTGGATTACGGCCGTAGTTGTATACAGTGGATGAAGCACCATTACTATTGACGTTGCCTAATATGTCCTCAGTCTCCAACTGGAGTGTAAACTCGCCAACCCCAAGTGGCACAACGGCCCGCCAATGCGAAAATTGATCCACCGATACGGCTTCTACTCCATTAACACGAACAGCATTTATTCCGCTAAGGTCATTTGCGGTTCCGATAACAGTTAAACTGTTTGCGCTTGTTTTACTGACTGGAGTCGGAAAAACGATGTTCGCAATTGGCGGGCTGTTGTCAATGGTAAAGTCGGAATTTGACTCAGATGCACCACCGGGTAAAACAGCTCTATCAACAGGCACGATCCTAATTCTATAATTTAGACCATCCGCCAAACCTGTCGTATCCCACGAATAACTCCCGATATCGGGTACATTTTCGGCAACCAACACCGGATAGTCGTCTACGCCACTATTATCAGATAAATAAATACTTACTGACCCCGGATTTGCGTCAATTGTGTTCCAACTAATTGTTGCATTACTTCCGTTTACTAACTCACCGCCAGATGGTGTTTCCAGCACGATTGAAGGAGCGGTATTGTCTATTGCAAAGACGGAATTGGATTGAACAGGGTTGCCAATATTACCGACTTTGTCGGTCGCAATAATTTGAACCCGATAAGTCTGACCATCATTGAACTGGTTAGTATCAAGCACATAACTACCACTATCCGGAACATCTGTTTCCACTATAATCGGAAAACCATCATCTCCATTGTTTTCCGACAGCGCAATAGCCACGCTACCTGGATTTTCATCACTTGTGTCCCATTTAATTACAGCGTTGGCTCCACTTATGACTTCCCCGGCACCTGGGGAAACGAGCGTTACGGATGGCTCGGTATTATCAATCTCAATATCGCTTCCCGTATCGTCTGGCTGGCTCATTAAGCCCGCACCATCTATCGCAATAATCTGAATCCGGTAGGTGGTGCCTTCAAAGCCACGAGTATCCCACATATAACTGCCTGTATCCGGCAAATCCTCGACAACAACGGTACTAAAATTATCGCTGCCACTATTTTCAGACAGTTTTATCCTTACCGTGCCAGGATTGTCGTCGTGGGTTTCCCAGCTAATGTTGACCCTATTACCGCCAACAATGGCGCCACCCGCGGGTGACAACAAGGTAATTCCTGGAACCTTATTGTCGATAGTGAAATCAGCCGTCTCAACGGGGCGGCCTGTGTTACTGGGGATATCTTTGGGCGTGATACGAATTCGAAAAGTGTCCGCGTCGGCAGGATCAAATTGCTGTGAAAGCTGCGTGGTGTCGAGGGTATACTCGCCATCATCCGCTGCCGCCGGATCGATCACAGTATAGTTAGCACCGCTATCGTTGGATAGCGCAATTTCCACCACACTGCGATTATCATCAACGGTGTTCCAGGTAACACCTATGTTCCCGGAAAGAATTTCTCCGCCCACAGGGAACGTAATAGTTGTTACAGGCGCTGTTTTATCGGCACCGCCTCCACCACCACCGCCGTCGCCACCGCTGCCGCAACCAGCAAGAACAAACACGGTGCCGAAAAGTACAATGGCACGCAACATCGCGGGTTTTAGAAAATACCTGTATCTAAGTTTCTTCAATAAAGCACGATTTGTTATTGTTTTTGGTGTGTCCATGTTTCCTCCAGACGTGCTAGCCATGCAGCCCAAACACCAGTAGCTTCCTTCGTTTTAAGGTTTCAGTTATTTTTGGAAGCTGACCAGTTTGGTTTCTAGAATCGGATTAATATTTTTGTAATAGATGGACTTAAACGATCCACCAAACAGCGAAACGTTGTAAATCCTTGCAAAATATTCTGGATTTGGCTTACGAGAAAGGATCCCCTTATTATTAGTTTGTTCTTATTCTTACATTTAATTATTAAGGATGGATTGTATAGTATCCCCGCATATCTGGCTAACATATTTTGATACATTCGATATGCGTTTTAACAGATTCTACGCTATGGGAATTTGCACCATGAGGGAGCGCAGAAAGGAATTTAAAGGAAGATAGCGCGAAGTCAATTGGCTTCGCGCTCACCAATATACTTCAGGGCTTTATCAATACCCCGCAGGCAACGCTCGCGGCCGATAAGTTGCATGGTAATATCGATCGATGGTGATACACCGCCCCCCGTGACCGCCACGCGCAACGGCATGCCAATTTTGGCCATTTTTAATTCAAATTGCTCGGCAGTGGTATTGATGGCCTGATGAACCGCTTCAGCGGTCCAGGTATCCAGGCCAGACAGTTTTTCCCGCAGCGCCTCTAATGGCTCCTTAACCACGGGCCGTAAATGTTTTTTGGCGGCTCCAGCGTCGAATTCGTCATACTCTTTATAAAAACACACACTGGCTTGCGCCATCTCAACCAGTGTCTTGGCCCGGTCCTGTTGGACCTTGACCACGTCCACGATATCGGGACCCTGTGAAGGATCAATATCCAGGTTACCCAAATGCCAGCTCAGGTGATGGGCCACATGCTCGGGGGTACTGTTTTTGATGTATTGCTGATTGAGCCAAAGTAATTTCTCTGGATTAATACTCGACGCCGCGCTGTTCACGTCCTTGATATCAAACAGCTCGATCATCTCATCGATACTGAATATTTCCTGATCGCCGTGCGACCAACCAAGACGCACCAGGTAATTGAGCAACGCTTCCGGTAAATACCCCATATTGCGGTACTGTATTACACTGACCGTTTCCCCGTGCACACGCTTGGACAACTTGGTGCCATCTTCGGCGAGAATCATCGGTGCATGGGCGTAACGGGGTAATTCCGCGCCGAGCGCTCTCAGCATGTTAATCTGACGCGGTGTATTATTTAAATGATCATCGCCGCGGATGACGTGGGTAATCCCCATATCCATGTCATCGACGATGACGGTTAAGTTGTACGTGGGCGAACCATCGGAACGCGCTATAATAAGATCATCCAGTTCGCTGTTTTGCACAACCACCTTGCCCTTGATGGCATCATCGATAACCACAAAGCCATCAGTAGGATTTTTAAATCGAATGACCGGTTCAACACCATCCACCGGTTCGCTCAGGTTGCGGCAATGGCCGTCGTAGCGCGGCTTCTCCTTGTTCGCCATTTGCTGTTCGCGCAGTTTTTCCAGCCGTTCCTTGCTGCAATAACATTTATACGCATGATCGCTTTTCAGCAGTTTTTGAATGACCGCGTCATAGCGATCAAAGCGTTCTGTCTGGTAAAAAGGTCCTTCGTCATATTCCAGCCCCAGCCAGGTCATGCCTTCGAGGATGGCGTTGACCGACTCCATCGTGGATCGCTGCAGGTCCGTATCCTCGATACGCAGTACAAATTTGCCGCCGTGCTTGCGTGCATATAACCACGAAAAAAGCGCGGTCCGCGCGCCGCCAATATGCAGGTAACCCGTGGGACTGGGGGCAAATCGTGTTTTCATGTCGCTATTCATCCTGGCTATCTCAAAAAAAGTGCGGGGTATTGTAACAGAAATTTTTTTAAAATCCTCTATGCGCCTTTTAACCGCTTGGCTACAACATATTGTTTTTACGGGGAACAGGAAAATCTACCGCTCGATCATTGTTGTTCCCAAGCAGCCAAAATGGTAGTTTACGCCAACGTGTAACGGCCACAGGAGAGATTAGATATACCATGAGCGATATTACCATTGAACACAACCCCGCCCCCGCCAAGCTGGATGTACTGGCCGTAGACCGGTGGCCAATCTGGGAAAAGGAAGTATCAACCTTTGACTGGACCTACGACCAGACGGAAATTTGCTATGTCCTGGAAGGCGAAGTGGTGGTAACACCCAAAGGCGGCGAGCCCGTAACGATTCAGGAGAGCGACCTGGTGACGTTTCCTGCCGGCATGGAGTGTGTGTGGGAAGTCAAATCGCCGATCCGCAAGCATTATACCTTTAAATAACGTCATCCCGTTAAATTAAATTAACCAGGCGTCAGCACAGACGCGTCCTTCATCGCCTGCAGGGCAGGCTCCTACTCCATCGCAATGTTTGCTGAAAACCGTAACCTTCACGCGGTGCAATGCGTTTTGCTTATTGCACCCTACCCAGCCGGCAAACAACGGGCGTGTTGTCCGCGGGAGATTATGGCCGACGCACCGGCGAGCTGCTTATGATTTCACCCGTTACGTTCGTATGCAATGTCAACTATATATAGAAACTGTTTGCCCTGCGGTGTTTCCACTTCCACTTCGGCATCAAGGCGCTTGCCCATCAATGCCTTGCCCATGGGTGAATCCATACTAATGAGGTTATTTTTGAAATCGGTTTCGTCCGGCCCCACAATACGGTAGCGGGTTTCGCTACCTTGCTCGTCTTCCACCGTCACCCACGCACCGAAAAACACGCGCCCGGTATCCTCGGGAACATGACCAACTACTTTCATACCTTCGAGGCGCTTGCGTAAAAACCGTACCCTGGAATCAATTTCACGCAGTTGTTTCTTGCGATAAATATACTCAGCGTTTTCAGAACGGTCACCCTCGGCGGCGGCCTCGGATAACGCCTTGGTTACTTCCGGGCGTTTCTTGCGCCATAAAAAATCCAGTTCATCTTCAAGGCGTTTCTTGCCTTGCGGCGTTATATATTTGGAACTGGCCGGCGGTGGCGGTCTCCAGCGTCCCATTAGTCATTCCTGCCATCGGTTATCGATACCGGCAAACAAACGATCTCACCTCGTCCCTATTTCGTGCCGGACTGGCGGTCCTGTTGTTGCCAGTAGTTTTCACTGACCCGGCAATCCAGCAACGCCATGGCACCAACCGCCGCGACCGGCAAAAAGATAAACAAATGCGTCAACTCAAGATCGCGGACATTAAAGTAAATATACGCCGAGCATCCGGCCAATACACTGTAAACGGCCAGCCGGATGGGGATAATCCACTTGCGCGGCAATGCTGGCCGGCTGCCATCATTACTGTGACTTTTACTAATGTTAGTGTCGTTATTAATATTGTTGTTATCGTTGCTATCGGGCTGGTTCATCACGGATAACCGCTACTTTATATAAAGGTTGTATAACTGGCTTTTCATGCCGCGGCTCATTGCGCTGTTGTTCGTTATAGGCCTGTATGGCCTGCCACAATCCTTCAGCGTTCCACTGCACCTTACCATCCGGCTTGTAAAGCACCGTGTTGAGACGCTGTAATTCGTCGGCAAACTGGCCGTCCACTTTTTGGGCGAGATGCCCTACACTGTTGGGCGGATCATCCGGCCATAGATCATGAGCCCATTGTATCAGGGTATTCTTTACCTGTTGCGGATTCTTTGTTTTACACGCAGCCTTTATCGCCTTCAAAGATACGCTGTTGGGAGTGACGGCGGGCTCAGGTTGCGCGGATATCCTGTTATTGCCGTTACGCGACCGGTAATACCACAACGCGATGGTCGCCAGCCACAAAGCCATTAACCCTACACTGATCCAGAACCAGGCCGACGTCGGTAATCCGGCAATCTCCGAACGAGTCATCGGAACAGTGGCTTGCGGATTCCCGCTATTGCTCTGGGATTGCCGTGGGTTGGTCGCCGCCTCGGTACCCGGGGCGCCGCCGGATGACCCGGCATTGGCAACCGGCATGACGTTAATGACTTTTTCCGGCACCCTTGCCGTTTCCAAATGATCATGTTTAATATCCCACCAGGACACCTCGATGGCCGGCAGTTTAATCCTGCCCGGTTTTGACGGAATGTACGCGATCTTTTCTTCCCGGCTGCCCACGAATCCTTCGGACTCAATCTTGTTTTTCAATTCCGGCTGGTCAGAGTATTGTTTGATCTCACTACTTGCATCGCTGTGGTTTAATTTTGGCAACTGCGAAGACAACAATCCCACTGCTTTCAGTGTTAGCGTCCGGGTAATGGGATCACCCACTTTCACATTGTCAATATCACCGGACCATTGTTCTTGCAGCGTCACGTTACTGGCCGGCAGCCAATAAGCGGTCTGCGCCTTGTTTGCGGCGGCCGGTTTTGGCTTGACTTTTATTCTCAACCGCTTTGAATAAACCCGTTTGTTGCGCAATATCCGCGGCTGCGCAATGTATTGAGCGTCCAGCTTTTCCGGCTCAATGACCAGTTCCCCAACCGTTTGCGGGAAAATCGCATATTGTTTTTCGAATACCTGGTAACGCCGGCCGTTTATGTACTTTTCGTACTTTTTCTTGTCCGTCACGGTTTCCACGATGGCGTCGTCATCGTTAATTTTCAGATCACTCAACGTCGCTTGACGCAACCGCAAAGCCTGGTAAATACGCAGCGTATAAATTAATTGCGATTGCACATAAACCTCATCGTGGTCCACCGCGACTTCCATGTAAACCAGTTCATCGCCCTTAGCTGCGTTTCCCGAGTTGTCATGGGTAACCTTGAGCGTAATGGAATTGCTTTTATCGTTACCGAATGCAATGGCGGGGATAGTCAAACTGCCGGCATGCCTGGGCATCAAGGTCAGATCCCAGGAAATTTGCCGATTCATACGGCCATTGATAATTTGTATTTCGCTACTCTGAGTTTGATTGAGAATACTAAAGTCCTTTTTCAGCGGCGAAAAATTCGGTTCCGCATCCACCGCCGAATCTGAGGAAAAAGTCAGGTTTAAAGACTCGTTTTCCTGGATAACGTGTCGGTCAACAGATGCTGTAATCGTTGCAGCGGTTGCCGTCGCATTGATGGCAAAACACAACAATAATACCAGCCATGTCGTTTTTGTACTTACCATGGTTTTTTCTCACTTTCGGCCTGACGCGAATCCAGCTGTGATTGATAGCGAAACTTTCGGCGTAACAGCCCACCGGGGTCGTCCGGAATCCGGCGCAACCATTGTTCCATCAGTTGTTTGGTCCTGGAATCGTCTTTGCTCAAGTCATCGCTGCGGCTTAGTGTTTTGTTCTCAGCCGATTCCGCTGAGTCATCCTCATTTTGCTGCCTGGCGGCCTGTTTTTCCTTGTCGTTGTTCTCCTGGTCTTTGTCTTCCCCGGCCTGCGCCTGTTGTCGTGACGGCTCCTGCTGTTGATCGTCCTGTTGTTGCCCGTCCTGTTGTTGCTGGCGGTTGTCATCCGACCCTTGCTGCCGCTTCGCGTCGCCCGACTCCTCGCCCTGCTGGTTCTGTTGCTTGTCCTGTTGCCCCCGGTTGCCGGCCTGTTGCTGGTCTTGTTTTCCCTGATCGCCTTTTTGCTGCTGTTGGTCCTGGCCCTGGTTTCCTTGTTGATCGTTGTTCTGTTGATTGTTGTCCTGTTGATTATTGCCCTGCTGCTGTTGTTTTTTCAGATAGTCTTTTAACAAATCACGGTTGTAGCGGGCGTCTTTATTATCCGGATCCATTTTCAGCGCTTTATTATAGACATCAATCGCCTGCTGCAACTGGCCGGCTTTTGCCAGCGCGTTACCGCGGTTATACAACGCATCCGGCTGTTGAATGCCGTCCAGGCTTTTAATGGCTTTGTCATAGTCGCCGGCACGATAACTGGCAGCGGCTTTCCATTGCGGATCGATAAACATTTGCGCCGCGGTTTTTGGGTCTCCCTGCTCGAAGACCTGCTCTGCCTGCTGATCCGGCGTCTTCCACAAGCCGGACCAATCAAAGGCATAACTGTTTTGCGGTAACGGCAGTAATACCACTGCCAGCACCGCCAGATACCCACGGCGAAATGCCAGGGCAATAACCGGTAACAACATCAGCAACAGCCAGGGCCCTTCTTCGCGCCACTGGTCCGAGTGCAACTTTAGAGAATCATCCTGCTTGCTAAAGTCATCGCCCAGCCGCGAACTGGACACGGCACTTAATATCGCGTCCACATCACTGTCGTTGGCGGTCAATTGCCGGTAGATACCCCGTCCCCGGTTCGCTACCTGGCGTAATCGCCCGGCATCCAGCTTGGCAATCACAATGTTACCGTCTTCATCTTTGATAAATCCTCCCCGGGAACTTTTAATGGGCGCGCCCTGTTCAGTACCGATAGCCAGTACTGACAATTGATATCCGTCATTCACCAGTTCCTGAACCGCGCCGTCAATATCCGTTGACCCAACGCCGTCGGTAACCAGCAATACGTGCCCGTTCACCGCGGAGGCCTGCTTGAACAATTCCAGTGCCTTGCGCACGGCTTTTTCCGGATGGCTGCCCTGGTAGGGCATCAGGTCGGTCGTCAAATCATTGACCAGCGTGGCAACGGTACGGTTATCTTCGGTGAGCGGCGTCACCACGAAGGGTTCGGCGGCGTACACAATAAGCGCGGTTTGACCTTCCCGGCGCTTGTGCAGGATATCCAGCACTTTGT
The DNA here is from genome assembly GCA_050116575.1 of Gammaproteobacteria bacterium. GTDB lineage: Bacteria > Pseudomonadota > Gammaproteobacteria > SZUA-152 > SZUA-152 > JAKEGK01. The sequence goes on from JASFOJ010000047.1 coordinate 16,290, forward strand.
GGCGCGCGCGAGTAAGGCGATCGGGCTTGATATCCGCCACATCCATAGAGCGCGACAGGTCCAGCGCTATAATCAGCGCGGCCTGCGACCGGAATACCGGTTGCGGCAATTCTTTCCACGCCGGTCCGGCCAACGCAACGATGGCCAGTACCCCGCACAACCACATCACACCGGTGGCCCAGGTGGAGCGCAACTGTTGTTGGCCAATTAACAGGAATGGCAACAATTGGGAATCACACACACGATTCCAGTTGCCCGCCTTCAGGCGCCGGCGTCCATACAGCCAAAGCACGAGTGCCATGGGCACCAGCGCCAGCAGCCAGTACGGTCTCAGAAAATGAAATTTATGAATTACATCCCACATTATAAATCAACAATCGTTTGCTAACGCCTGACGCTTTGCACAACCAACAGGATCATCCCCAGTAATAATGCAACGGACAACGGCCAATAAAACAACGAGGTTTTCGGCCGGAAACTTTTTGATTCCCGGGCTATGGGCTCCAGTTTATCCAGCAGATGATAAATCTTTTCCAGCTCCCGGGTATCACGGGCCCGGAAATACCGGCCCCCGGTGGTCTTGGCGATGGCAGTCAGTGTTTTCTCGTCCAGTTCCGACGACGGGTTTATGCGCCTCGCACCAAACAGCGACGGCACCACCAGTTCATCGGCGCCGATACCGATGGTGTAAATTTTCAACCCGGCCTCGGCGGCCAACTCGGCGGCTTTAATCGGCTCTACCTGGCCGGCAGTATTGGCACCATCCGTTAACAGGATCAGGATGGGTTTTGACTGATCGGCGGCTTTATTGGTGTGCGCATCGGTACCTGTTGGCACCGGTGCCGGTGAATCCATGTTGCGAAAACGCTTCACCGCCAAGCCGATCGCATCGCCAATGGCGGTTTCCTTGCCTGCCAGTCCTATAGCCGACTCATATAATAAAGTCTTGACCGTTTCCCGATCGAAGGTCAGCGGTGTTTGCACGTAGGCCTGGCGACCGAACAAAATCAGCCCGATACGGTCACCCACGCGGCGATCAATAAAGTCGCCGGCCACCGCCTTGGTGGCAGTCAAGCGATCAACCTGGTGATTACCGGGTAATACAAAATCCTGCATCTCCATACTGCCGGACAGATCCACCGCCAACATGATATCGCGGCCACTGACCGGCAGCTCAATGGGATCACCCACCCACTGCGGCCGGGCCGCCGCCGCCACCAACAACATCCAGGCCAGTGCCGCCAGCCAAAACAGGCCACGACTCCCGGCAGCTCGCAAACCGGCCGTGGCCATACCCGAAAAATCATCGACGAACGGCACTTTTAATACCGCTTCTTCCGACGTTTTCGCCGCAGGCAGCAACAACCGGTACACCAACGGAAGTGGCAATAATCCCAGCGCCCATGCCCATTCCAGCTGCAACATACCGCTACACCCCGGATTCCGTTGCCGCGGACGGCGCAGGATGACGGACCACTACCGCAATCCATTGCCGGCACAGGTCTATCAACGATTGCAGTTGTTCGCGGTCAACGCTGGCCGTTTTACGATACGGCACTTTTATTAATTGCTCTCCAACATCGCTGCAAAACAGCAACGACGTCTTTTTACTGTTTTGCCGGTAGGCCGCGTCAAGAAACTCAAGCCATGCCCGGCCCGTCAACCCGGCCGGGTCGCGGTTGGGAAAGGTACTGACGCTTAGCCGGCGCAATAATGTGGATAACTGGTTAACTAACTGTTGCGGGTCCTGATGGTGCTGATACTGATCGATTACGGCGTTGAACTCGGCCAACGCAGCGCGTTTTAGCCGGCGCTTGTTACGAATGGCGCGTATGGCAAACACCGCAAGCGCCAACAGGAGGAGCAAACCCGCAACAATCCACCACCCCACGGCGGGCGGCCACCAGGAAACCGGTTCCGGCAAGTGAATATCCCGCAATGGCAATGAGTTGATATCGGGGTTCATGTCTCCAATCGTTGGTCGTTAGTTGGTTCGTTGTTTGTTGGCTAAGGTAACGAAGCCAACTTATTATCTGACTATAATTTGTTATTTATCCGCGCTAGCCACGTAAATATAACTGCTGCTGCAACGCGGTGACAAAATCGTCCTGTGTCGATAATGACACGAAATTCATCCGATGGCGGATGCACATGTTTTTCAGTTGCTCCTGGCGCTGATGAAATGCTTCGGCGTACTGTTGGCGCAACTTGCGGCTGGAGGTGTCGATGGGAATCACCCGCTGACCGTCGCCCAACCGGTATACGCCCGCATCGGGCAGCACCGCTTCCAGGGGATCGTGCACAAACAACAATATAACGTTGTTGTGTTGCGATATTTGGGTTAACACGGATTCGGCCTGTTGATCAAAACCCCGGAAGTCACTGATCAACAGCACCAAACTGCCGGGTTTAGCCACCCGGCGTAACCGTACTAGCGCCTGGTAACAGGCGCTCGCGGAATCGCCGTGTTGACGCGGCGATGGTAAATCGCCATTGTCTTGCAGCCTGGCATCCAGCGCCGACAGCTCGGATAGCATTCGAATGAGATGCAGCACCGATGACTTGCCCGACTTGGGCCGCAATTCGTAATGCTGCTGCTCGGAAAACATCAGGCCACCCACCCGGTCCCGCTGATGGTGGGCACTCCAGGCCAACAGGGCCGCGGTTTTGGCCGCCAGCACCGACTTAAACATACCCCGGGTCGCGAAAAACATGGGCTGGCGGAAGTCAACCCAGCTTATGACAGCCCGCTCCCGCTCTTCGCGAAACATCTTGGTGTGCGCCTTTCCGGTGCGGGCCGTTACCTTCCAGTCCAGTGTCCGCACATCGTCGCCGGGCTGGTAAGGGCGGACTTCGTCGAACTCCATGCCACGGCCCCGAAACGGCGAATAATATTGTCCGGCCTGCTTAGCCCGGATGTTGCCCGTATTCAGGGGCACCTTGTTGGCGGCGTTGTGCAGTTGAATGAGGCTGTGAGCCGAAACGGATACCACACCGTCGGGGATGCGGTGCTCACCGAACAACGAGGATTCTTTAAGTTCTGACAACGCCGTCATTCAGGGAACCGCCACTCGTGAAATCAGAGTTTCGATAAACCGGTCCGGCGTAACCCCTTCGGCTTCCGCCTCGTAAGTCAACAAAACACGGTGCCGCAATACATCGTACGCCATGTTCTGGATGTCCTGGGGATCAACGTAATCGCGGCCCGCCAGCCAGGCATGGGCCCGCGCGCAGCGGTCCAGGGCAATACTGGCCCGCGGGCTGGCACCGTATTGCACCCAGCTCGCCAGATCGTCACCATACGCTTTAGGATTACGCGTACTCAACACAATTTCCAGCAGGTACTGTTCCAGGTTCTTGGCCATATGGACATCAAGTACCTCCTGCCGGGCGGCGAACAAATCATGCTGCGTTACCAGCGGCTTGTCCGTTTTGGGACTGATACGGTCCGGGGCCTCACTGCTGTTGCGCGGTTCGTTACCAAGGCTCTCATTGTGGGTCAGCTCCATTTGCACCTGGTGCCGCGCCTCTTCCCGCGCCAGCGCCAGAATGGAAACTTCCGATTTGGGGTCTGGATAATCGATCCGCACGTGCATTAAAAAGCGGTCCAGCTGCGCTTCGGGCAACGGATACGTGCCTTCCTGTTCGATGGGGTTCTGAGTGGCCATCACCAGGAACAAATCGGGCAAGCGGTAGGTTTTAAGGCCGACGGTAATCTGGCGTTCCGCCATGGCCTCCAGCAACGCTGACTGTACTTTAGCGGGTGCCCGGTTAACCTCGTCCGCCAGAATCAGGTTATGGAACAACGGCCCTTTCTGAAACACGAAGGCACCGGTTTGCTGGCGGAAAATTTCGGTGCCGGTAAGATCCGCCGGCAGCAAGTCCGGCGTAAACTGGATACGGTGAAAATCCGCATCGATGCCTTCGCTCAGCACCTTGATGGCGCGGGTTTTGGCCAATCCCGGCGCACCCTCCACCAACAAATGGCCGTCGCACAACAACGCGATCAGCAGCCGGTCCACCAGTAGCTGCTGACCGATAATGAATTCATTGACGTATTGATTTAATTGTTTTACCGATTCTGCTCGCCCCATGGATTTCCCCGTCAGGATAGAAAAAGACTCTGATTTTATTAGCTATTTTAAAGGACGACAACTTCAGTTCGCTGCCGTTGCCCACCAAAACGTTATAGATGCCTGAAACACGGTAAGAGTTCACCGGCTTAACGCATAAATCAGCGTTAAACCAGACTGTAAATTCTGTTAACTGGATGCCGGCGCACAACTATCGCCAGGGTATTGCATACCCCCTGTCTTTCGCATCCGCTACCCTGTCGGAGAAATTTAAAAAGGACGAAAGAACGGCAATAACAGGTTTAGTCCCGGCTGCGACCGACCGCCACCGGGATGCCAATAATGTGAGCAAAGAACGCTTCTTTAGGTAACAGTATTCAGGTAAAAAAGACGCCTGATCGAAATTACGCTTGTTTCGACCCGCCACGGCAGGGAGGCGACATCGGGGCTTCGCCATGGCGTTCGCGCCACTCGGATTCCGTATAAGTATGCAACGCCAGGGCGTGAATATTGTTCTTTAATTCGTCGGCCAATAACTGGTTTACCACGCGGTGACGCGCAATGAGCGGCTGGCCCTCAAACTCGTTGGAGACCAATACCACTTTAAAGTGAGACTCCGAGCCCGGCGGCACGTTATGGTTATTACTTTCATTGATCACTTCCAAATGGGCGGCATTCATGCCGTCAGCTATCTTGGTTTCAATGATTGATTGCATACTCATAAATAATACTCCTACTATTACTCCCGATCCATTTATACTCGTTACTTAATAAAGGTCACATTTCATCGTGTGCGCCTGGTCAATCCGGTCAATAATAGTGCTTGAATTTAAACTAAGTCCAAGATAGATTGCCAAGTAGTACACGCTAATGAACCCATCTAACAACTATTGTCATTCATAACTTAACATATAACTTATACAACTACAGCCATAGTGTACCTACAGTACACAGTACAACTTAACTATACAATTTCTTAATATCGGTTAAGATCATCAATTATTAGTCTTTAATTAACCACAATTAGACCTCGATGGATAAAAAAATTCGCGCCTTTTATGCAATTGAACTTAGTGACGAGGTACGCAATGCTGCACTGCACGTCATAGACCAGTTAAAATCATACCCGTGGGCTGGAGACGTACGCTGGGCACAGGCGGAAAACCTGCACCTGACCATACGTTTTTTAGGTGAAATTACAGATGATGTCGTCCAGACCATCAACAGTAATGTTGAACAAAAATTAAAACAATGCGAGCCCTTTACCGTCAAGTTCAAGGAACCGCGTCTTTTTCCGCATTTTAAGAAACCACGTGTTGTTGCCGTGATTGCAGAGAATAATGATGCCCTGCTCAATCTCGCCCATATACTGGAAACCTGTGCTGTTGACGCCGGACTGGAACCGGAAACACGGCAATTCAAAGGACATCTAACATTGGGCCGTTGCAAAAAGACCTTTCCCAAGCGAACCAAGATTGATTCAATGCCTTTTCCCTGTCATTTGCCCGTGGGCAGCGTGGCCCTGTTTCAAAGTGAATTGTCCAGTGATGGCCCAACCTATTTCAAGCTTGCTGATGATCCTTTTGGATAACCCTATTTATTTAGCAAACAGGCCCGCAAGCGGTGATGTAAACCGTACGGGCCGCGAGTAGATGAAAATACACGAAAAACCACAAAGTCTCCGGTTAATTGACGGGGCCATACATTGTTTCGGGTTAATGAGTTGGTTTTTCGTTGATTAGCTCCAAGTGCCTTCGCGCTTTTTAACTTTCTTAACAATAATGACGACGATCCATAAAAAAACGGACATCCATTGCTGGATGTCCGTTCAAATTGCTTCCCAACCATGACAGATTAAGAAGCACCCAAACCTGTAAAACGTTACGCAATCAATACCACTGTCAATTTTGTTATTGCATTGGCTGACTGCGCGTTCGAAGTTAACTCATGCATGTACCGTAACGTGCAACAATGTCACTTTAATGTCGCTTTGCTTTATGCTTTATAAGTATTTATGCATTAAAAATACTTTCATAAAGCGAAACAACATTTGCAATGTGTTTCAATACATCAATCAATACACACTGCGTCTATTCATAACCTTCAACATTCGCAAAAAGTATCGCTTGGCAGCAAACTGGTGAATTTTTGTTCTTTTTACGTTGAAGAATGTGTTACAGATAGCTTAATGCGTGTTTCGGCTTCTGACAACAGCAATCATGCACATCGAAAAATCGACTAAAACACCATCAATTTGCTTAAAAAGCATACATCTTAAGACCCGGAGAAATCCACCCCTATTCTCCCATCCCGTAAAAAAATTTTTCGCTGATCGACCAGCCAGACAATGATTGCCAGTAAATCGTATACTTATGAAATATTTATCGAAAATTTCTTATGAATAGATATTTACTTATTGTTTTAATTGAAATTTGACGGTACCCCCAAATGAAAACCACCATCTGATTATTAGGCGATCATTCGGTTGTTTTCCGATCAGTAGCCCGCAGAACTTCTAGGAACTGAAAGACGAAATGAGCAACACCATTCCCATATTTATTTTATGGGTTTGTTGCTTTTTTAAACGAAAGGGGCGAACTCCGGTCAACCGGGATAAAGATATGTGGGCATCTGTCAGCCGCACAAGGCGCTGACAACCGCACACCACGCATTGGCGAGATTATCGCGATTGTAGCCCCCACCACCCATCGCCACCAGTCTGCCCTGGCAAATTTTACCGGCCAACTGGCGCAGCCGCCGGGCAACGTGTGCATGGGCCGCTGGCGAATAGCCCAGGTGGGTTATAGGGTCGCCTTCCAGGCTATCCGCACCGCACTGCAATAAAATAATCTCCGGCCTGGATGCTTCGACAAACGCTTCGGCATCATCCCAGTATTTCATGAACAAACCATCGTTGGCGCCCGGTGGCATGGGAATATTCAGCTTGGTGCCTTTGGCGGCGCCTTTGCCGGTTTCTTCGGCCATGCCCGTGCCCGGATATAAAAACCGGCCGTCTTCATGAAAATCCACGTAAACCAGACCCGAATCGGACTCGAATTCATAAAACACACCGTCGCCGTGGTGAGCATCAATATCCACGTATGCCACCTTCCGGATGCCGTGCTCGCGGCGCAACGCTTCAATGGCGACCCCGCAATCGTTAAACACGCAAAAACCGGCGGCGGTATCACGCCTGGCATGGTGCAGCCCGGCAATGGGAATAAATGCCCGTGGTACATCATCTTTTATGACGGCATCGACCGCCGCTATCGTGGTTCCCACGACGGTGGCCGCCACTTCGTACATACCCTTGAACGCCGGCGTATCACCGCAATCGAGGTATCCCTGGCCGGTTATGGAGAGTTGCTTGACCTTGTCGAGATATTCCGCGGTGTGAAAATAGAGGATCTGCTCGTCACTGGCCGTTACCGGCGCACGAATTTCCACTTGTTTGTTCAGCCCACGGCGCTGGAATTCATGGATGAAAGTCGCCTGACGGTCAAGACCAAAGGGATGATCGTTACCGAATCCGTAACGGGCCAGTTCTTCACCCAAATAAACAGCTATGCTCGACATACTATATATTCCGCAAAAAACAGGGATGGATAAAGTTGAAAAACCACCCGCCCAATAGTGTACCGCGGTACGCGCCGGTGGACATTTCATGGGACCTTAAAATAATCCTCCCCCCACAACGCACCAACGACCGAACTCATCAACCAGCGCAACGGGTCGCCGTTGTCGTTATGGAACCCTGTGTAAATATTCACAGTTCAGGGCAACACAAATCTAAAACGTTCCGGCAACAACGGGATTGTGACGTTCTATTTGCCCCTAACAATAGTCACTAATTGGATACCGAGTATCCAACGACATTCATGAACTGAAAATAACTGCTTGTTCATACTCAAAAATATCTCTGTATTGCAACAGACATATCGGAAATTGTCGTTAACATTTGTCAGTTATATGACCACCGTACCGGTAAAACCGCAATGTTCTAGCTCACTTCCAGAGTCGGGGCGTCGCTGGAAAAATACGCTCAATTCGGGCATGATCCCACTAGAGAATCAATAAGTCGCGCGCTGGGCGACAAATTATAAGCAAAGGGGAGAGAAAAATAATGTGGGGTCACATCAGACAGGGACTGGCACGGCATGCCTATCTGCTTGGAATTTTTATCTTCATTCTGGTTATTGGCGCTTGTTCAAGCGGCGGTGGCGATGGCGGCAGTCAAAATGGTGGCGGTAGCATCGGCGGCGGTGGCGGCGATAACGGTGGCGGTGGCACCGGCGGCGGCAACGATGGTGGCAGTGTTGTACCCAGCCCCTCGCTGGACACTTCAGTCAACGGCACCGTGGTCAAAGGCATTATCAAAAACGCAACAGTTGATGTTTTCGCCATTGATAGCGGCGCCGTAGGTACGGAACCTGTCGCGACCACGACGACAGACGATCATGGCAATTATACTTTTGCCCTGCCCACGGATTTTTCCGGACCCGTCGTAATTATCGTGCACGATAATGGAAATCCTGATAACCCATCCACACTAACCTGTGATGTTGTAACCGGTTGCGGTTCCGGCATCGGCTTCGGCGATGATATGCCGTTGGGTGATGTCGAACTGAAAGCCACGGTGGCCAATATCACCGGCGGCGCGGATCAGACCGCGGCGATAACCCCCTTCACACTAATGGCTGCCGCTTACGCCGAACAACTACCGGGCGGCTTGACAGCGGAAAACATAGCCACCGCCAACTCCAAAGTCGGCAACATGCTCGGTGTTAATAATATAGTTACGACGATTCCACCTGATATCACCGATGCGGCTGCTGCAGACAGCAGTTTTAACGAAACAAAATACGCATACCTCAACGCCGCCATTGCGTCACTGGCAGAGTCGGATTACGACGGCGACATTAAACAAGTGATGGATACGTTAACCAGTAACTACAGTGGCAATGACGGCGAACTCATCGGCGTTGAATCCACCAACGACAACGCAATTATCAGCCTTTCGGAAATTGCCAGCCACGCCTGGTGGCAGGCTGGACTGAATAACAGCGACGGCCAGGTCCAAAACGCGTTGGATAACCTTAATACCATCGCCCAGGTTTCAGAGGATCAGCCCACCGACACCATGCCCAGCCCCACCGTGGGTCTCGGTGACCTGGAAGTGGTAAAAGCGTTTGTCGCAGACACTCGCACCTGGGGCAACGTCATCAACCAGGAAATTCAGAACAGCAACGCCAGTCAATTCCAGCAAAAAGTGGATATGGCTGGTATCACCTTTGACACCGCCGCGCCGGTTCTTACCGACGCGTTTAACTACGGAATGACAGCGGCCTTTGAAGCCTACATGACCGGTCCGACGGCTGACACCAATCTTGCGAGCTATTTTTTGCCGACTGACCCCGTAACGGCAAGCGGTAACATAACAGTCACCAATTACGCAGCCAGTACAACGGTTGCGGTGTACGGTGTGATCAATGGAATTTCCACTCAGTTCACCATTGATGCACCACTGCCGGACAATGGGAACCTTGTTGGCGACACCTTTGAACTGTCCGTAACCGATTTGAACCTGATGGGCAACGATGCGGCCATTACCGGTGGAACTGGTACGGTCACCGTCGTTTACGCGGAAACCACAGATTTGACGTCATGGTTAAACGACCCATCATTAGTAGCTTTTCCGGATCCGGATATGGGTAACCTGGATATTAGCAATGTCGCTATCACGGAATTGACCAGCACTGATCCCATCAGTTATTCGGGATCAATTCAGGTGCAAATCGTCGGTTCCAAGGGCAGCCAGGGATCCGAAACCGTGATTAAGGACAGCCTGGGCAATGTCGTGCAGTACAATCCCGCCCATATTGATTTTACTGGCAGCATCAGTAATTCAGTGAACGATATCACGGGGCACATCGCCGCGACCATGGTCAATGCCCACACATTTATGCCTACCCAGGGCCTGCAAAGCGGTGATGTGACACCCGACTTGGGCAGTTATGGATTCTCCGCCGATGGTAACACGCTCACCATCCGGGTACCGGGGCTGACCCGTATCATCGCCTATGATTCGAACACACAAATGATTGCCGCCACCGAAGCTTATGATGGAACACCTCCCTGGGTTAACACCTTTGGAACTTACCTGAGTTTGGAAGAATATTTAAACTCAAGGCAGCCATATGTCAGCTATATCGAAATCCATGTGCCCGGTGAGGCTTACTATCATGTGCCCTTCCCAACCACATGGAATCTGCAGGGGGGGATGCTGGATGGCACCGTTGTATGGGGTGATACTGTCCCCGACGAAACGCCCGCCAATTTCAGGGAACTAAGCGATATCCTGGTCAGTTTCAACGCACAGCTGGACGGTCTTCCCGAGGCACTATTTGAGATTACGGGCAACCGAACCGGCTATGACGCCGGCAACGGTACGGTGACCATTGCGTACGGAGGACAACGTATCGAACTGCAGGCTGATTACGCCAATGGTGATACCACCGGCACCGTTGACATCACCAACCAGGATGGTGTCGTGATCACCTATGAAAGAAGTGACACGGCGACCAACGGTGTCATTAATTATAACGGCCAGAAATATGCCGATATCGAAACGGTCAACGGCATCACCATTATTCGTTACATAGACGGGTATTTTGATTCGTTGTAGTACGATTATAAAAACCCTACGACAAGGGCGGCGTGTGCCGCCCTTGTTCGTATGACGGTTGTATAATGAAACATTTTGTATTGTTGTTGTTATTGTCGCCGCCTGTCACCCTGGCCGGTGCTCAGTCCTATCTAACTTTCCGCTCGTTCAGCTATGTGGAGCCCGTTGCCATCCAGGACGCCCTACACAATAACACGGAACATTTAGATGGCGGTGAAACCGCCCTGACCCACAACTGGGCGGAAATCGGCGCGACCTATAACAATTTTGGTGTTGGAGCGGTGGGACGTTTCGACTACGAACTGACGTTTTCCAAAGACACCGCTGAATTTTATTATCTCACCAACAACAAAAAGCCGTTACCCCAGGGCCGGGAATTCAACCTGGACCTCGAGGCCAAACATATACAAAGCACCGGCGTGCGCTTCAGCTACGATTATGCACTAACACCGAATGCCGACATCAATGTGGGAGTGTCCTATTTAAACGGGGTGCGATTAACCGACGGCTCTATCCACGGCAGTGCATTAGTCCTCGCCCAAAATGATTACGATTTTCAGTTTGACGTGGACTACTTTTATTCCAAAGATTCGCTGTTTGATCGTAATGTCGGCCCGCCCGACGGCAAAGGCTACAGCATCGATCTTTCAATGGATTGGGATATTACGCAAAACCTGGGAGCCAACCTCCAAATCGTCGATCTGTTTGGCCGAATCTACTGGAACAATGCGCCCTACACCACCGCTGTCGCCAGCTCCAGCGTCAAGGAATATGACCAGGATGGTTACGTGGTGTATAACCCGGTGTTGTCAGGCTTCGAAGGCAATCGGGATTTCACCCAGAAACTCGATCCTCAGATAAACGCATTAGTGCGTTATCATTGGACCTACCGGCTGGCCGCACTGGCACAGGTCTACAGTTTCAAGGCCGAAGATTTTTATCAATTGGGAATGCGCTATGCTTTCAGCGACAACTCACACGTAAGTGCCCTGTACATGCTGGAGACCGGCGCCATTTCCCTGGGATATAAAATGAAGTACTTTGATATCCTGCTCACCAGTGATTCACTAGATACCAACAAGGCCCACACATTTGGTTTGACCATCAACGCGTCGACGGATTTTTAGCGCTGCCTGGTATTGAACTGCAAGATACTGACCCGAATGCTACTCAGCTAAACGTCTTGTCTGCATAAAGCGTAATACGCAGCTCGCATGAAGCCACAGCGATATGCAGCAAAGGCGATCGATAGCTTTATCCCCGGATTCCGCTGCGCTACATCCGGGCTACACGCTGGGGCTACCGCGAAGCCGAGGGCTTAATTAAGTGCCATTCGATGCTGACCCCTTTCATTTAATCC
>JASFOJ010000048.1:0-28320 GCA_050116575.1 Gammaproteobacteria bacterium
ATCTGATCAAATGCAACGCTATATCAGATGGCGTGATGAAGGTTACATGAGTAGCACCGGGCATTGTTTTGATATAGGGAATACAGTGTCACAGGCGTTAGAAAGGTTTGTGATTACCGGGAATCCTTTGAGCGGTTCAGAGCATGAGCGATCGGCTGGTAATGGTTCATTAATGCGACTAGCACCTGTACCAATGTATTACTATCCGGAACCGCAAGATATCGTTGAATACGCCGGGGAAAGTTCGCGGACAACACATGGTGCAGCCGAATGTGTTGAATCGTGCCGTCTGTTAGGATTGTTACTTTTCAAGGCATTTGAGGGAAACACGAAAAACGAAATACTATTTAACAATCATGAGTTTAATTGTCAATGTTCGACAGTGGCATCGATTGCAACAGGTGAATACCGGGATAAGTTACAGGAAGATGTTCGTGGAACTGGTTATGTGATTGACAGTCTCGAGGCAGCACTTTGGTCTTTTTATACTACAAATAATTTTAAGACGGCCATCCTTAAGGCTGCCAACTTAGGCGATGATGCTGATACCACGGCAGCAATCTGTGGCCAGATTGCGGGCGCGTATTACGGGATTGATGAAATACCTGCCGATTGGATTGACAAGCTGGCGATGCGGGAAACGATAATGCAACTATCTATTGCTCTGCTAGAGCGAAAACGACACCAAGCGTGATGCCAGATGTGTGGGCGTAGGGATGAGGTAATACGGTTTTGTGCTTCGGGCTATTTGCCAAGCTTTGCATTAATGGCGGTATGCTAGTACCTGTTGCGTGCCTCAAAATAGCCGGTTTGTTGGTAGCAGGGGTTAGGTAATTAACGGTAGTTATCCGTTGCCGCCGACAGGCAATACCTGCAACAGCCAATCACTGTACAATTTGGTGAGTTCTTCCAATTTGCCCGGTTCTTTCAATTCATGACCGGCATCGGGAATGATTTCCAGATAGCACTGGCTTCGAAATTGTTCCGCGGCGTCGCGGTTGGCGTCGACCAGTGTTTGATCGTACGCGCCGGCGATCAACAGGGTGGGCGCGGTGATATCCGGTAGCGCTTCTTTAACGAGATCCGGGCGGCCACTCCAGATGGCGATGGCGGAAATTTGCCGTTTGCGGTCTGCGGCTGTTTTTAAGGCCGCCGCGGCCCCCAAATTGCTCCCAAACAGTGCGAGGGACAGGCCGGATGTTTCATCCTGGTCAATGACCCAGTCGATCACCGAGTTCAATCGGTTACGTAACCAGTTGATATTGGATTGCTGATCGTGGGTGCGAATGATGTTGCGTTCCCCGGGGGTCAGCAGATCGATTAGCAGTGTGGAGACGCCGGCGTCCCCATTCAGGTAGTCCGCGATATACCGATTACGGGGGCTGAAACGCCCACTCCCGGTGCCCTGTACAAAAACAACCAGTCCCCTGGATTCGTGATCCAGGGCCAGCGAGCCATGTAATGTTATACCGTCGATTTGAATATGCATTTCCTGAGCTATATGTCCCATAATATAATGATTTGGTTATCTTAATGTTACAATCTTAAAGATTCCCACTACCGCTTTTTCATTCGATCACGAGACGATGGGGTAGTTCCTCAACTAAAGATAACGAAAAACATCGCAGTTTCAAATAAAAAAACGAGTTGTATTGTGATAAAACTATGCAAATTTATTGCCATGATGGCTAAAAACGATATTTATTGCATAATTTAAATTAATTTGCCTTACTGCAACGGATAAATGAATAAAGGAAATATGTAGGGAGGATCGAGTCGGTGGCGGCGTTAATTAGCCGTAGCTTGTGGATTACGACCAAACATTTCATGATGGCTGCATTAGTATTTTTATGATTGTCGGCTCTCTATGATTGTTAGCTGCTGTATGCGGTCTGATAAGTATTGAATGAGCGATCCCTGTTCAACATGTAATAGTGATGGTGGTTACATAATGTCATGCGGTCTTTGAAAAATAAGATTAACGAGCATTATCGTATTAAGCAAACGTAAGAAATAAGTAACTGCGATTAGTGATGTGTAAAAAGTACTCTCCAATAACAGAACCCTCTTAAATATGCATTGAGTCGATATAGACTCGAGTCTGCGCCAGTTCGGTATTTTCGCTTGATTGTTAAACGCGGTATACCTAAACTTGCAGTCCTGTTTGCTCCGTTAATGGGTTGCTTGTTCCGTTACGGCTGGCTGGTTAAATTATGGCAATGTCGTAGTTCCAAAATTTAAGGTAGCGGGGTATATCGGAAGCAGTGGGTATTTCAGGAATAACAATGCGCATCCTCATAATAGAAGACAATACGGATCTCGCCGCGAATATATTTGATTTTCTCGAAGTAAAAGGCTACACGCTGGACGCGGCGGCGGATGGGATTACCGGTTTACACCTTGCCGTGGTTAACGACTACGATGTTATTGTATTGGATATCATGCTGCCCGGCATGGATGGTTTGACCCTTTGTAAAAAACTGCGGGAGGAAAGCGGCAAACAAACACCAGTGTTAATGCTAACGGCAAGGGATACACTGGATGACAAAGTAACAGGGTTTCGTGCAGGAGCCGATGACTATCTGGTCAAACCATTTGCCCTTCAGGAACTGGAGGTACGTTTATTGGCTTTGCAGCGCCGGGGAAGCGGCGTGCCAACCGATAAACTGCAGGTAGGCGATTTAACGTTTGATACTGATACGTTGACGGTAAAACGTCAGGACAAAACCATCACACTGACACCGACTGGGTTGAAGATTCTGGAGTTATTAATGCGCAAATCGCCCCAGGTTGTCAGCAGACCGGAAATCGAATACGCGTTGTGGGGTGAAGACCCGCCAAGCAGTGATGCATTGCGCTCACACATGCATTCGCTTCGCCTTGCCGTCGATCATCCTTTCAATAGCGCCTTAATTCATACCGTACATGGCATTGGTTTCCGGATGGAAGAAGCTGCCTGATGAAATACAAGCACAGCCTGCGGTTCCGCATCACGATGACGTTCTTCCTGTTTGGAACCATTTTGATGATTATCGTGGCGTCCGCCGTTCGTTATGCCGTGAATGACATTGAGGAGCGGGTTCTGGAGCAGAATCTGGAAAAAGAACTGGCCAGTTTTCAGGAACATTACAAAAATAATCCCAATCAGCCATTGCCGCATTCCGCATCCATGACGTCTTACCTGGTGGATATAAATGACGAATCCGGCTTGCCCGCCTATATGCGCAATCTCAATCCCGGTGCTTATGAGCTGAATAACGGTGACAAGGTCATGCAGGTAATTATCGGCCGGGTGAACGGTAAAAAACTGGCCGTGGAGCTGGATGCCACTTTGTTTGAGCAACGTGAGAATCGTATTTCTGATGTGTTGTTTTTCTTGGTGATTGCCGCCAGTGCTTTGGCATTGTGGTTGGGGTATGCATTGTCACAAAAAGCGATTGCGCCGGTGACTAACCTGGCGAAAATTGTTACCGTACTGGAACCAAACAAACCGGCGGAAAGGCTATCAACTCACTACGTCAATGACGAAGTAGGTGAATTGGCCAGGGTGTTTGACCGTTATCTCGACAGGCTTAGGGACTTTGTTGCACGGGAACAAGAATTCACGTCCAACGCCAGCCATGAATTGCGAACTCCTTTGACGATTATTCTGGGCGCCGTGGAATTGTTGAACACTGATCCTGGTTTGTCGCTGCATTCGCGGAAAGTATTAGAAAGAATAGAAAGAGCCGCAGATAACATGTCACAAATCGTAGAGACTTTACTGGTATTAGCGAGAGAAGACAAAGTCTCGGAAGAAGAAATTTCCAACATCTCCGACGTGGCGCAAGGGGTTGTGGAGGATAATCAGCATTTATTGCGAGATAAACCGGTTACGCTGGCAACCGATATTAAGCGGGATTTCGGATTGCAGGTCCCACGATCTATTTTAACCATATTGTTGGGTAATCTTTTGCGAAATGCGATTGCGTATACAAACGAAGGGGATGTCGCTATTACGGTTGAGTCGCCGCGCGTGTTAATCACCGATACCGGCAAGGGCATTGCCAGTGAAGAATTGCCGCGTATCTTTGACCGTCACTATCGAGGCGATAATAATTCAGAGAAAGGCAGTGGTATAGGGCTGGCTATTGTTCGGCGTATATGTGATCGCTATGGCTGGCAGGTAGACGTAACAAGCGCCTCCGGCAGTGGTACGGTTGTATCAATAGATTTCAATCGGTCCTTGTAGTCGTAGACTAGAAAAACGCTTTTTTAACTTATCTTATTGCGGAATCTGACCGCATATCATCATCAGGCATCTAATAGTGATTTCAACGGCTGGCGGGATTCGTGCGACAGCGCACAAATCCGCACGTACCCGCGTTGAAAAGACATAAGTTTTTGCCGCCTTCACGAAATTTTCACGTTTTATTCACCTTTTTTTTACGCGGGTTTTCCTAGGATAGCGTCCGTGCCACTGAGTTGGCTAAATGATTCTAGAAAGGTGATTGGCCGTGAATTTCTTTGTTAAACCGTGTTGTAACGATCAGTACGACATTCGTCAAAGCGATAGTAGCGATTTTTTGCTTCGGTTGTTCGAGGAACATACATCTTCCCGTCGCGACGTTGAGCAGTTTATCCACCATGTGTTTGCACGCGCCTATGGCGCTGACATTCGCCACGTATTGCCACGCTTGATGGCACTGAGCAGCAGAAAGGGTCGATTACTCGCCGCCCTGGGAATGCAGGAAGCCACGGCCGGTTCCCTGTTTCTGGAACAATACCTGGATGCACCCGTTGAATACGCCATTTCGCAATTGGACGGTTCAGTGGTGGTTCGTGACCAAGTTGTTGAAATCGGTAATCTGGCCTCGGTACATCATGGTGGGTTGAGTAAACTGATAATTGCATTAACGGCATATCTGAGCGGTGCCGGTACTGACTGGGTGGTGTTCACGGCCGTACCCGCCGTCAGAAATGCGTTTGCCGCGCTGGACCTTACATTACATACACTCGCCGACGCAGATAAGTCATGCCTTGACGAGACGGAGCAGGTCTCATGGGGCCGTTACTACGACAGCGGTCCAACCGTAGTGGCCGGCAGAGTCGATGACGGTTATCGGCGGCTTAGTGCAATTATAAACGCTGACAAATCTTTCCCGCTAGATCGTTATTTATGGGAATACGCTTTCATTGCAGGATGCCGCCATCGGCTTTTGAATAAAAATCCGGTCGTGAAACTAGCGGAGGGCTTACAGTGAACCCTGTTATTAGCGCCATTGAACAAAAGGCGGCAATGTCGCCAACGGCGGTGGCACTGCAAGGTCCACAGGCAAGTGTCAGCTTTGCCTCATTGTTGGACGAAATCATTAACCTGCAAACGGATTTTCGCAAAAAGGGACTGAACCGTATTGGCTTGTTAATGGAAAACAGTCCGGCGTGGGCGATTGTTGATTTGGCCGCGTTAAATAATCAATCGGTCATGGTGCCGTTGCCGGATTTTTTTACCGACAAGCAATTGCTGCACGTGATTGCCAGCGCGGCATTGGACACGATTATTACCGACAATCCAGGACGGCTGACCCCGCTACTGGCGAAGGCGAAGCTGCGGCCCAGGCCACGCATCGCCGGTCAAAATATCTGGCAGCTGTCGCTTCCAAATACCAAAGAAAAACCGTTGCCGGAAGGTACCGTCAAAATAACCTTCACATCCGGCACAACCGGTACGCCAAAAGGCGTCTGCCTGACGGAAGAGGCCATCAATGCTGTGGCGTTGTCATTGGCGAATATTGCAACGGTGTGTGATCACGATAAGCATTTGACGCTTTTGCCACTACCCGTTCTGCTCGAAAACATCGCGGGGTTATACGTTTCAATGTTGCGCGGTGTGCCTTGCAGTCTTCCATCATTGGTTGACCTGGGTATGGCCGGTTCTCAGGCTGCTGATTTACAGAAAATGTTTACGGCCATTGTTGAACAGCAAGTCACCAGTATCATTATGATTCCTCATATGCTGCAGGCTTTATTGGGTGCGGTTAACCACGGATTGGAATTTCCAGAATTGCGGTTCATAGCAGTGGGGGGCGCCAGTGTGTCACCGGCGCTGCTGAAACAGGCGGCCTTGGCAGGACTACCCGTATTCGAAGGTTACGGCCTGTCAGAATGCGCATCCGTCGTGGCGGTCAACATGCCGCAAGCGCTACGGCAGGGTAGTGTCGGCAAACCTTTATCCCATCTTAACGTGACTCTGGCGCCGGATAACGAAATCATGGTCGAAGGTCCGGTGTACGCGGGTTATCTGGGTGAATCCACTTATGAAAACAACCGGCCCCTGGCCACCGGTGACCTGGGATATCTTGACGACGATGGTTATCTCTACATCAGTGGTCGAAAGCGCAATGTCTTTATTACGTCCTATGGACGCAACGTATCACCCGAGTGGATTGAGCGGGAACTGCAGGCACAGCCGGTGATTGCACAAGCCGTTGTCTACGGGGAAAGCCGTCCCTGGAACGCGGCAGTCGTGGTCTCGGCCAATGGTGCCACCGATGTTGAAATGAATGCGGCGATTGAGGCTGCCAATAAAATGCTACCGGACTACGCGCGTGTGAAACGCTGGGTTCAGGCCGATGAAGCATTTACGCCGGTTAACGGGCAATACACCGTAAACGGCCGGCCACGGCGCGACAAAATTTGGGGCTGCTACGGGGAGCGGATCAATGAACTTTATAAACAGCAATCGATTTGTTACTCGGAGATATCACTATGAGTTTCTACGCAAGGCTGGTCAACGAAACAGGACCCCAACGCAATAGCTTAATCAATATTCCGTTTATTCAACGGGGAATCATCGGCAATGTCTCGCGCGATGAGTATATTGCGTTTCTCACCCAGGCATATTACCACGTTAAGCACACCATACCCTTATTGATGGCGTGCGGTGCCAGGCTGTCTGAATCTCAACAATGGCTGCAACCGGCAATCGGTGAATATATAGAAGAGGAAATGGGCCATGAAAAGTGGATTCTTAATGATATTGAGCGCTGTGGCGGTAACCCGGATCGGGTCCGTGACGGACAGCCGGCACAAGCTACGGAATTGATGGTGGCTTACGCCTATGACATGATCCAGCGTATCAACCCGGTTGGGTTTTTTGGCATGGTCTATGTGCTGGAAGGAACCAGCGTGGCGCTGGCGACCAGGGCGGCGGATGCCATACAACAGAAACTCAACTTGCCGCAGCAAGCATTCAGTTATCTAACATCGCATGGCGCCCTGGACGTCAGTCATGTGCATTTCTTTGAGCAGTTAATGGATCGTGTTGAGGATTCAGACGATCAGGCGCAAATCATTCATTGCGCCAAAATATTTTTCAAACTCTATGGTGATATTTTCCGCGCGCTTGACAGTGATGCGGCAAATTCGGAGGTGGACTATGCAGTTGCATAATAAACGCGTGATATTGACCGGCGCGTCAAGTGGGATAGGCAGTGAGTTGGCATACGAGCTTGCCGCCCGGGGCGCTCAACTCCTGTTGGTGGGCCGCCGCCAGGCACAGCTCGCCAAAATTGCGCAACAGATCAATGAGACCGACGGGACCGCCCGGATTATTGCGGCTGACATTACCCGTATTGAAGGGCGGGCGGCCATTGTCAGCGAGGCGAATCGCCATTTCGGAGGCGTTGACGTATTAGTCAACAACGCAGGGGTATCCGATTTTGCGTCATTTTCGCAGGCTGATCCCGCGACAATTGAAAAGATCTACAAGACCAATGTTACGGCCCCGGTGTTATTGACACGGGAAATACTACCGCGAATGATTGACCAGGGCAGTGGGCGAATCGTCAATGTTGGTTCAATTTTCGGGTCACTGGGCTTTGCATATTTTTCCGCGTATTCCAGCAGTAAATATGCCGTGCGAGGATTTTCTGAAGCGCTACGCCGGGAACTGGAAGGTACCGGCGTACGCGTGACCTATGTTGCTCCCCGGGCTGTTAAAACTGCAAGTAACAGTGAAGCTGTCTACCGCATGGCGGATGCGGTCAAAATGAAAATGGACGACCCGGTCACGGTTGCCAAATGGATAGCCACGTGCATCGAAAAGGACAAGAAAGATGCTTACTTTGGTTTGGCGGAGAGTTTCTTCGTCAAATTGAATGGGTTGTTGCCACGAGTTGTCGACAAAGGGTTAGGGAAACAAAACAGAGCCATGCGTGACTATGCGAAACCGGAAAATTACGCAAAACCGGCGAATTAATTGTTAAATGCTGTTCACAGGAGAGATCGTTATGGGTACGTTGAAATCAAAGTTATTGGCAGGATTGCTTTTGTTAATGGTGCTGGCAACAAGTGCCGCGATGGCCGAGCCGTCATCAGAAATGATGGATGCGGTAAAAGACCTGCAGCACCGCTGGGAAGTTATCAAATACAACATGGCTAAGGACAAACAGGAAGATGCCTTTGCCGCACTGGCCAAAGATGCCCGTCGTGTCAGCGAACAGTATTCTGAGAAAGCCGAACCCCTGGTGTGGGAAGGTATCATCCTCAGCACATACGCGGGTGCCAAAGGCGGCCTCGGGGCATTGAGCATTGTTAAAACCGCCCGCGAACGTTTACAGCAGGCGGCAGAGATAGATCCCGATGTGCTGGACGGGTCCATCTATACCTCCCTGGGCAGCCTGTATTATCAGGTGCCGGGTTGGCCTATAGGCTTTGGCAACGACGATAAGGCGCGCAAATACCTGGAAAAAGCCATACAAATAAATCCCAATGGAATTGACGCTAACTATTTTTACGGTGATTTCCTGTATGAAGAGGGCGAGTACGAACAGGCCTTGCAGGTGCTGAACAAAGCGTTGCAGGCTCCGGCCCGCCAGGGACGGGAACTGGCGGACAACGGTCGGCGCAAGGAAATTGCAGCAAAAATTGCAGACGTCAAACGAATGCTCTAGTTTCCTGTTAAAGCAATACAATCAAAAATGGACGGAGGTATCCCGGGATACCTCCGTTTTTTAATGCCGCGTTATTTTTCGATCCGGCGATGACAATAGACTCTTGACAGAAAAATCCACCATATCTTGTTTGCTGATTTCGTATTACCGATAGCCTTATACATATTAATGGTTGACATTGATGATTTTCAATGCAGTTTGTCGGTATCGTGTAAAATTGTACTCTGGATCGGCCAAAGATAATATCTGCTAATATCATTACTGGTATAAGACAACAGGGAATAGTATTAATGGAGGAAGAGCGTAGACTACAAAAGGTCGTTCGGATTTTTCCCGGCCCTCACAAGACGCTGCCGTTGCATGGCTTATATCTTCATCACGAAATTGCGGTTAAACGGGACCGCCCTTCGCCGTTTGTCTATGCTAATTATGTCGTCAGTATGGATGGTCGGATTGCCTTGACCCTGCCACAAACCGGAGAAAAGGTAATACCGGCGGCCATAACCAACCCCAGCGATTGGCGGCTTTACCAGGAACTGGCGGCGCAGGCCGACGTGCTTGTGGCAAGCGGGCGTTACATGCGAGAGTTTGCCGAAGATAGGGAAAAGGGCGGACTACCGGTCAGCGATGATAAAGATTATGCTGATTTACATCAGTGGCGCCTGTCGCACGGACTATCCCGCCAGCCAGCTGTTGCCGTTATTACCTCCAGTCTGGATTTGCCGTGGGAATTGATCTGTAAAAAAGTCAACCGCCCGGTTTACGCCATCACGACAGATAAAGCGAATCCCGCGGACGTAGATAAGATCAGGCAACTGGGTGTGACAACGGTTGAGGCCGGCAACGGTAACCGCATCGAGGGGGCCAGATTGGTCAACGGACTTGCGAAATATGGTTTCAACAACATTTATGTCATTGCCGGCCCTAAAGTATTGGGAACACTGATCGCGGATCACGCCCTGGACAGGCTTTATCTGACCCAGGTTCATAAACTGGTGGGTGGCCGGGTTTATGATACGTTTCTGGAATCTTCATACCTGGAAAAGCCGGTTGATTTGAAGCTGCGCTGTTTGTATCAGCACATTTCGAACGATAAATCTCTGGAACAGAGTTTTGCGGTGTTCGACGTTCACAAGTGAAGAATAAACGCTACGCGGAGGAACTATGATTGACGTGCCTTATCGAGGAAGAGGGGGTTTTACAAATTATTCCCCGCTCAGCGCTTGAGGTACCGGATTTCGAACGGTTGGCGTTGCTGATGGACACGTATATAGAGAAACATGGACGCCTTAAGGGAGTACTGATTCATATGGAAAAACTGCCCGGTTAGGAAAACTTCTCTGCAATGGCGAAACACTTTGAATTTATAAAGGAGCATCTTCCAGACATTCACCGTATTGCCGTCGTGACGGACAGTCCGGTTGCGTCATTTTTGCCGGAGTTAATGAATAAATTCGCCGCTGCCGAAATAAAGCACTTCAGCTATAAAGAGAGTGATGCCGCGAAAACCTGGCTTGAGGCAGGCGCGCAATGACAAAATCCTGGCTCAAACGCAAAGGGTGATCCGCGGTGGAATTACGTGTCCGAAACCGCCTGTGTTTGGCGAATGTGCCCGTAATTCAAAACGGCGACAAAGACGCTTCCCCCTATGAGGTTACCGAAAACAGCAAGCCCCACAAACCGCGCGGCTTGATACAATGTAAAATGGTCGCTGATGAACAGGGCGGTAAACATTTCAACAGAACCGGCGATAGAATGGTGTAGTCCGCCCAGGCCTATGATAAAAGTAACGATATAAACACAAATAATCTGGCTCATTGTCGGTTGGGTTGCCATTATCAACCACGCCCCGAGCGCCATTAACCAGCCTGCCAGAATAGCGCTGATAATGAGATTGAAATTACTGTGGACCAGTAAATGCTCGGCGATAATAATATATCCAGACTTGGCTTGAATAACGCCGTCGGCGAGCGTTAGCAAGCCACCGCCTACCGCTGCTCCGACAAGGTTAAAGACGACCACCACAATCCATAATCGCAATAATGCGGTGACTGATTCCCTGCCATCCAGCACTGGATAGACCGCTGTTGCGGTATGTTCGGTAAAAAGCTGGGTTCCGCTCATGATGCAAATAACAAATCCCAATGGGTAGACGAGGGCGGTGGCGAGGCGTTCGAGAAACGGCTGATCGAAGCTTGCCATCCCGGCGGTGACAACTGCCACCACCATTGCTGTAAACCCCAGGACCATACCGGCAGCCGTAGAGGACAGCGATAACGACAAAAAATGTCTTTCCAGCTGTTCGACACCTTCGTTGATTGCATTTTGTAACGTATCATCCGGGTGACGGAAGGCTTCGTCGGATCTTTTTACAATGACCGGAACGTATTTTTCATCTTCTTCTTTTCTTTCCAGGGCACGTTCAGTAACCGTTGAAGATTCGTGATCGTCGTCCATCTCGCTGTTGCCGCGGGAAGGTTCTTTTGTATCTGTCTGGCCGGATTCGCTCATTAACATTTGACCTCGAATAGGGGGGCGGTAAAGGTAGTCGATGTTACTGGTAAATCGTTAACGCTGAATATTGAAAATAAAAATTGATAGAACAATATGGGCAAGGGTAACCCCGGTGCTTTTGCCGTCAATAAAATTATACACAAATTTGTTCCATCGGTGTCAGTGACAGACGGCCTCGATAGCCCCAATGGGCGAAAAGCTCAATAGCAGGGTGAACTGAGCAATAATCAATCAGTTCCCTGTTGCTGTCTATAGAAAGGATAAGTAAAACCCCTGCTCAGCTCGCTGAGCAGGGGTCATTAAAACGACGCTGAAGAGAAGGGTTGAAGGAATAACTCAAGAGTTACTCTTGTTTTCGTCTTCATCAAGGGTTACGACCATGGTTGCTTCAACCTGGCGTTTTTCAAAAAAATCCGGATCAAGATAACCTCCCACGGAAACGACATCGCCTTTTTGAAGTTTTTGATAACCTTTGTCATCCAGTGGGTTGTAGGCCATATTTTTCGTGTCTACTTTGATGTCGGACGGACCCGTATCCAAAATAAACGTGTTGCCGTCGATCTCTTTTACCATGCCGCTTATATTGACGCGGCTTTCATTGTCAACGGGCAGCGTAAAATTGTACATGCCGATTGCTGCGTCAAGTTCTTCGTCGGCCGGATTGGCAAAGAAATAAGTATTGAGTCCCTTGACATAAACACTACTGGCTTCAATGGTTTTGGCTTCTTACAGATCTTTATTGATTTCGCCGTATACCGAGACCTTGTCGCCTTTCAATATCGCTTTGCCTTCTTTGTACCAATCCCAGTCATTTATTTCCACGATAATCAATCCGTCACCGCTATCCGGTAAAAAGGAGTCATCGTCGGCCGATGCAACTATACCGTTCAGAAAACATCCGGTGTAGCGGAAGATATCAGTCAGGATCGGCGACCGGCAAAACAAGATCGAACTTGATGGTGACGCTATGGGGGGATTTAAAGTTTATTTTTAACAGGCTGTAAGCAATCGGCTCTGTGCTAGCGCCAGCGCAAACAAGTATCAATATTATAATTTAAAACTACAGTTTAAAGCGTGCTACGAGGTCGTGGAGTTTTTCCGATAGTTTTTGTTGTTCTTTGCTGGCGACGGATACGTGGTTCGCAATTTGGGAAGTTTGGTCCGCCAGCACCGTAACGTTCTCGACATTTTTACTGATTTCTTCGGCGACGGCGGATTGCTGGTGAGTAATGGTCGAAATTTGAGTGGCTTTATCCGTCGCGTCATAGACCGCATTGGCGATAGCATCCAATGATTCGCCGGCTTTTTGGGCGAGTTCCGAAGTGGCCTTGGCAACGATTTGATTATTGGTGGCGTTGTCCTGGACCATTTGGCTGTCACGTTGAATAGATTCGATAATCGATTGTATCTCCTGAGTTGAAGCTGCGGTCCTTGTTGCCAGTGTTCTGACCTCGTCCGCGACGACTGCAAATCCTCTACCTTGTTCGCCGGCGCGGGCGGCTTCAATCGCGGCGTTCAGCGCCAGCAGGTTGGTCTGTTCGGTAATATTCTGAATCACGTCGAGCACCGTACCGATATCATTAATATCGCCGCCCAGTTTGTGCATCATTTCAGTGAGATTTTGTGTGTCCTGTTCCAGTTTTTGCACCGATTCAACAGTTTGGGTAACAATTTTACGTCCTTCAGTGGTTTGTGCATCGGCGTTTTTATTGGCTTCCGATACTGAAACAGCATGACGTAACACCTCTTGGGCGGTAGTGGACATTTCTGTGACGGCGCTGGCGATATGTTCTGTTTCAGCCTTTTGTTTTTCAACGGTGTCGCGGGTATCGCCGGTGGTTTCTGTCATTTGATTCGCGGATGATATCAACAAATCCGTAGAATCCCTTACTTCGGCGAGTATTGTGCGTATTTGCCCTGTGAAACGGTTGAAGCCTTGTCCCAACATGGAAATTTCATCGCGTCCATGCTGACGCAGTTGTTTGGTAAGGTCGCCGTCGCCTTCGGCAACATCGTTCATGGCGGCGACAGCCTCTTTCAAAGGGTTACTGACGGCATGGGCAGTAATCCAGGAAATGACGATCAACATGGCCACACCGACTAAAAACAATATGGCAACCATATTGTCCGTTTTGGCGGCTTGATGGATAAGACCCTCATTGGTTTCCTGCATAATACTACGATAGCGTGTTAATAGCTGTGTTAGTGTATCGTCCATTTCCGTGAGCAGGGGACCAATTTCAGTGCGCAACAGGTAGGCGTCCATGCGCGACTTTTCACCGTCGTGTATTTCCATTAACTTGTCGAAGTTTTCCAGCCATTGATTGCGGAGCTTTCTGACGGTTGGAATCATCTCTTCCTGTTCAAAGGTTAAATAATCGGAAAAATTGCTTGTTTTATCGACGAGCTCGCCGACCCTGTCAGTATAGAGTTTGACGTTTTTGAGTACTTCACCGTTGCCGTAAATTAAATAAATACGGGCGTTGTTCACCGCACTTGCCCAGGAATAGCGCATATCCTCCAACAACAATAATAATTTTCGGCGCTCGGGCGAGGCTACCTCGTTTGATTCAGACAGAACCATGGTGGAAATGGCTTGTAATAGTTGCTGATTGATAGGATTCAGGTTCTCATTGGCATATGCAACCGCAACGTAATTTTTGAAGTAGGATTGGGTCAGTTCTGTCAGCCGCGGCTTATACGCTTTAAACTGGTTGATTTGTTTTTCAAGTTTGCCGATGGATTGTTTGGTAAATTCATTATGTTTTGCGTATTGCGTTTCTTTTAACTTCTTAAGTGCTTGGTCGGTATCTTCCAAATATTGTTGATATTTTTGGCTGTGGAGCTTCTCATGAGTCAATACATAAAAACCCATCGATGTAGAGGCTTGTTTGACACGATTGGAAAGCCGCATGGCCGCAACAAAAGCAGGTTGTATGTCGTTGCTTAAATGACTGACCTTGCGTTCAGTATCAGAAGTGTTGATCCAGGTAATCGAAACCGTTAGAACCAGGATCAGGAGGATCAAACATGCCCCTCCCCAGAGTTTTTGCCGAATTGAAAATTGCGACAAGATGCGGTCCAGGGCATTTAATTGCACTGCATTTTCCGAGTCATGCGTCATCTACGATAATATCGGAAAAATCCACGAAAAGTTTAATGATACGTATATTAGTAAACAAGAATAACCGTAAAAATAATATGTTATTGACGATTAGCGGGGAAGTTGGGCGTATCATCCGCTTTCTGTACTAGTAAGACGCTTGGAAGCTATCGGCCAAAATCTGTGCATGGCGAACAATCCGCCGTATTTTGTCAGCGGCGGATACGTATCTTTTTTTTCGCTTACCAGCGCCGGCAAAGGGAAAATAACGTTACTTTAGTAAAAACAATTAGTAAAAACTGTATCACTATGTTATATAAAGAATCATGGCAGCCATTGGAGCGAAGTAACATGTGGCTGCTTTATAGAGGTTTGCTGCCAATCATATAAAAGCAAGTAAAATAAGATGATTGGTTAGTGGTCATGATGGATGAAACAGCGTTTCCAAATGTTGATCTTTCGTGACAACTATCTATCTATCGGGATCAGCAGCTCAATTGCAGTGACACAGTGTAAACCCAAATAATAATAATGCTGCTGCGATAGAGGACAAGTGGCTGATAGCATGCGTCACAATCGCCTGCCAATAAACCGGCCGGCGAGCGGCATGTGATGTATGGTTATTCGCCACTGAATAGTACATGGAGCAGTAGGGGGCTTCCCGATTTAATCCGTGAAACAGCCCTCGTTGACAGGGCAGTTAGGTGCGATTGTCGGGAGACGCAATGATTGCGTTATAAGCCGAATACTTTCAATTCGCGAAGTTGTGTTGCGGAGAGTGAAGTTTGAAGGTGACGGCAGTTAAATACACTGTGTCAAAATTTCGGGGTTTTCGGGGCAGCCATTGGGCAAACAATGCTGCTCGTACCGCGTTTTTGCTGTTATTTTGTTTTTCCCTGCCGGTTTTCGCCGCTGCATTCGATGACGATGATATTTCCTCATTTGATCACTTAACCACTGGATTTCCCCTCGAAGGCGCTCACAGTTTGATTGATTGTGAGTCCTGTCACGTTGGCGGTGTGTTTGAGGAACTGCCGAAGCAGTGCGCGGCCTGCCACGACGGTGTATTTGCGACTGGCGTGTCGCCCAACCATATACCGGTAACGGATAGCTGCGATGTCTGCCATACTTCGTTTGGATTCGAATCCTCCGCATCAGTGGCGGGTATGGATCACAGTGTGCTCGTGGATCAGGCTTGTGTATCGTGCCACGATAACGTTACTGCTACAGGTAAAAGCGCTGACCATCTTCCTACCAGCAACCTGTGTGAAGCGTGCCACACCGTCAACACCTGGGTGCCGCCATTCTTTGTTGATCATGATCAGGTGTTGGGATTGTGCAGTGGCTGTCATGATGGGGATCGGGCTGAAGGTAAAGATGCTGACCACGTACAGACCACGGAGGATTGTGGCCTGTGCCATAGTGTCACCAGTTGGTTGCCGGCGGCTGTCGATCACAGTGGGTTTTCCGGCAATTGCATAACGTGTCATGACGGGACCACGGCCAGCGGCAAAGACCCTGATCATATAAATACGACTGACCTGTGCGACACCTGTCACCAGAAATTTCCCGCAAATTGGGCACCTGTCGCGGCGGCTTCGGTTGACCATGGCCAGGTTATTGGCAGTTGTATCAGTTGCCACAACGGTGTTATAGCTCAGGGGAAAGTTCCCGGTCACATTACAGCAACCGATAGTTGTAATTCCTGCCATTCGCCGGGACCGGCACCGTGGGCACCGGTCAACTTCGTTAATCATGATGAAGTCATCGGCACTTGCTTCAGTTGCCATAACGGCGCCGTTGCACCGGGTAAAAGCCCCGATCATATCGCATCAACCGATCAGTGCGATGCTTGCCACCAGGTTGCGCCGGACAGCTGGTCAACTATCATTACGCCGCTGGATCATACCCAAACCATCGGAAATTGTGTCAGTTGTCACAACGGTAGCGTGGCGTCGGGTAAACCGGCGAACCATCCGTTAACCACGGATATGTGCGAGGCCTGCCACCAGGCGCCGCCGACGGGCACCTGGTTACCATTTATAACGCCGGTGGACCACGACCAGGTGTTGGGAACCTGTGTCAGTTGCCATGACGGTGTACTGGCCACCGGCAAGCCGGCTGATCATCCGCCCACAACGGACGTTTGTGAGTCCTGCCACAATGTGCCGCCCGCAACCTGGCTGCCGTTTATATCTCCACTGGATCACAACCAGGTCACGGGTACCTGTGTTGCCTGTCACGACGGGCGTATCGGCACCGGCAAGACCGCGACGCACATCAACAGCACCAATGTCTGTGATGCCTGCCACCAGCCGGGTCCCACTCCGTGGATACCGGTCGCCGATTCAGCGGTGGATCACAATGAGGTTCTGGGTATTTGTTCCAGCTGCCATGATGGCGTGATCGCCAGAGGTAAGGGGCCGACGCACGTTACAACCTCTCAGGAATGTGATACCTGCCACAGTTCGCAACAGTGGGTACCGGCGGCGGTGGATCACACCAACATTACTGCAAACTGTATCAGTTGCCATGACGGCGTCAGCGCCAGCGGCAAAGATTCCAATCACATTAACACGACTGACGTGTGTGAGGCCTGTCATGATAAGTTTCCGGCGAACTGGGCGCCGGCGCTGACCGTTAACCATGACGAAACGCTGGGTGTATGCTCCAGTTGCCATGATGGTGTGATTGCCACCGGCAAGAGCGCTTCACATATTCAAACCATTGAAGAGTGCGATGTTTGCCATACCACCACCGCCTGGTCACCGGCCAACGGCGGATCCGGTGGCGTTCCAGACCATTCAGGATTCTCTGGAAACTGTATTACCTGTCACGACGGCGTTACCGCCAGCGGTAAGCCTGCGGATCACATCAACAGTACGACAGTGTGTGATGCCTGCCACGCGGTTGCTCCCACGCCTTGGGCGCCGGTACTGATCGTCGATCACAACGAAACGCTGGGCGTGTGCTCCAGTTGCCATGATGGTGTGATTGCCACCGGCAAGAGCGCTTCACATATTCAAACCATTGAAGAGTGCGATGTTTGCCATACCACCACCGCCTGGTTCCCTGCCAGTGGCGGTTCCGGGGGCACGCCCGATCATTCCACTTTCGTTGGCAACTGTATCAATTGTCACAATGGGGTTGCCGCCAGCGGTAAAAATCCCACCCACATCAATACCACGGACCTGTGCGACGCCTGTCATGACAAATTCCCGGCGAACTGGGCGCCGGTGTTGACTGTTGATCATAACGAAACGCTGGGCGTGTGCTCCAGTTGTCATGATGGTGTAATTGCCACCGGCAAAAGCGCGAGCCATATCGTAACCAGCGCGCAATGCGATGCCTGCCATACCACCACGGCGTGGATACCGGCCAACGGCGGGTCAGGAGGCGTTCCGGATCATTCAGGGTTCTCCGGAAACTGTATTACCTGTCACGACGGTGTGACCGCCGGCGGTAAGCCCGCAAATCACATCAACAGCACGACGGTATGCGACGCCTGTCACGCGGTTGCTCCCACGCCATGGGCGCCGGCGCAAACCGTTGATCACAGTCAGGTCATCGGCACTTGTGCCAGTTGCCATAACAATACGATTGCGGCGGGTAAACCCGCCAACCATCCACCGACCACGGATGCATGTGATGCCTGCCATCGCGAGCCACCGGATACCTGGCTGCCTTATATCAGTCCCCTGGATCACAACCAGGTGACGGGTACCTGTGTCAGTTGCCATGACGGCGGTATTGCCACCGGCAAACCGGGTAACCATCCGTCAACCACGGACATCTGCCAGGCCTGCCACCGGGTGCCCCCGGATACCTGGTTGCCATACATTAGCCCGCTGGATCACGATCAGGTACTGGGCAGTTGCGCCACTTGTCATAATGGAGTGACCGCCACTGGCAAACCCGGCAATCATCTGCCCACCACGGATGCCTGTCAGTTCTGTCATAATGTGCCGCCGTTGAGCTGGCTACCTTACATTACGCCACTGGATCACTCGCAGGTCGTGGGTAGCTGTGCGGCGTGCCATAATGGTGTCACAGCCCAAGGCAAGTCGTTGTCACATATATCGTCAACGGATGTTTGCAATGCATGCCATTCAACAAACCGATGGTCACCTGTTGTTACCGTTGATCACAGCCAGTTAATTGCAGCCACCTGTACAACAGCGGGCTGCCATACATTCCCGTCGGGGCACTGCACTACACCGCTGGATTGTGGTGCCTGTCATTCGACCAATACCTTCGGAAATCCATCGCAAGATTGCGGGACTGCTGTGCCACCACCACCGCCGCCGCCACCCGGTACGCCACCGTTACCACCGGCGCCGCCAGGATTGCCGCCGACACCACCCGTACCACCGGTGCCGCCACCACCACCGCCACCACCGCCACCCGCCGGTATGGGCGGTATGGGTATGGGCGCCGGTGGCGGTGGAGCTGGTGGCGGCGGAGCCGGTGGCGGCGGAGCCGGCGGCATGGGTGGTGGTGGCGGTGGAGGTATGGGTGGTATGTAATTCGCTCCGCGATTCCATCAACATCAAATCATCGCTGAGTCGGACTCATATATCGCGGCAAGCGTAACCAACTTCAACAACACCAGGCGCTTTTACAAGATAAAAGCGCCTTTTTTTGTGCCAACAGAATCTGAGCTTTGATAATAGTCAACGCAGTGGCATGCAATCATGAAGTGACATTGCGATTAGCGATACACTATCATTCAATTCGAAAAATAAATACACACGTTAATTGTAACCAGGTATTTTGACTGTTCAACCGGCACTAAAACGCAGCATCACTGTTCCTTTGCTAACACTTTATGGGTTGGGCACGATTATTGGTGCCGGCATTTATGTGTTGGTGGGGGAAGTTGTCCGGCAAGCCGGTCTGTTCGCGCCTTTTTCTTTCCTGCTGGCCGCGTTTATTGCTGCCTTTACGGGATTTACTTATGCAGAACTGTCTTCACGTTTTCCGCGCAGCGCCGGTGAGGCGTATTACAGCAACGAGGCGTTTCACAGTAACTGGTTTTCCGGACTGGTGGGCTGGTCCATTGTACTGATTGGCGTGGTTTCATCCGCCACCATTGTTAATGGATTTGTAGGCTATTTTCATGTATTTGTGCAATGGCCGGCGTGGCTGGTGATTGGTGGCATCGTTGCTATTTTAGGCGCCACTGCCGCCTGGGGTATCAGTCAATCCGTATGGTTGGCGTCGGTCATTACCGTGATAGAAATATCCGGATTAGTGTTTGTGGTATTCACTGCGGCACAGGTTGATCAAGGAACCGGCATCAGCGTCAAAGACTTTTTCCCGACCGGTGATGGCGACACCTGGCTAGGTATCGTACTGGGCGCATTCCTTGCGTTTTATGCCTACATTGGTTTCGAGGATATGGTGAATGTGGCTGAAGAAGTTATCGAGCCGCAAAAAACACTGCCTTTGGCGATTATTTTAGCGCTAACCTTCAGCTTTTTAATTTACATGATGGTGACTATTGCCGCCGTCAGTGCCGTTCCGGTAGAACAACTGGGTAAAAGCACAGCGCCCTTGGCGGACATTGTGCGCCAGTATGATGACAAAGCTGTCATTGTAATTACCGTCATCAGCATGGTTGCGGTGATCAACGGTGCATTAATTCAGGTAATTATGGCATCCCGTGTTGTCTACGGCATGGCAAACCAGAAGCTTGCCCCTGCGGTTTTTGCCAGGGTGAATGCCTGGACACAGACGCCCTTATGGGCAACAGCACTGGTGACGTTGATCATATTGATACTGGCGTTGTCGTTTCCGCTGGTTACGCTGGCGAAAGTTACCAGCTTTGTCACATTGGTAATTTTTGCCACTATGCATGCATCACTGCTGTTGATAAAAAGCAAAAACCCGGCGTCGGAGGATGCGGCGGTTTATCCCGCCTGGATACCGGCCGTGGGATTGATTGTTTGCCTTGGATTGGCCGGTTTTCAAACCTGGGCTGGACTGGTTAACTGAATGGGGAAGTTGATATATAGCCGGACTGACAATTCGCTTGATACGGCTTTATTCATTACCAGGCACATAGAGCGCAACAAAATCCGCCGTCGTTTAAAGCCAGGATTTGTGTCCCGGTCAAAAACCGTATTGGGAATAAAGAGGTTTAGTTAAGGTATTTACTGCCCCAGCATTTTAATACCCGTGACAACTCAGGCATGCTGGCATTATCCTGTTGGGAGAAAACGGGCATGGATTGCATGGCGGTTTTGAGGGAACGTTCGTAGAGGCGTTGGTAGACCGCACCTTGTAAAATTGGCGTATCATTTAATAATTTTGAAAAATCCCGTGCCGATACCTCCAGTACCACACTGGGTTTGGTAGCGGTAACGTTGGCAATACGCGGCAACGAAAACAAGGCACCGATTTCACCCACGATGTCGCCCTGGCGCAATCTTCCCAGCGAAATCTTGTCGTCTTTGACGTTTTCAATAATCTCGACTTCACCCGTCAACAATATGTAAACGGTGTCTTCCACCGCATTTTGCCGGCAAAGTTGTTCACCCACTTCCAGGCTGCGCACATGGCCGTGTTCCACCAGGTAGCGCCGCTCGCGCCCTGACAGCAAATCGTCGAAAACGTAGTTTCCGGTTAACGATGGAAGAGTGGTTTGCGGCTGTTTATCCTGGGTATCCATGTCGATGTCCTTCACTGATGGGGTTAACAATACAAATCCCGCGATGCTCGTTGTCGTATCAGGCTTTCAATCAATATCGGCGACCGGGCTGCGGAGGTAAATATAAATCCCAGATATTTCGATAATTTGTGAAGAGATGCCGGACAAATTGTGATTGACGTATCAATCATAAAGAATTGGCGTTAACAGCCGCCAATAAGCATGGGAATTTCCTAAAATAGTGTTGGTTTTCAACAGGCACAGGGCGTAGGAAGAGGAAACCGGCGGTACTGGAAACAGGGTTTGTTTTCCCGACGTTTCAAGGTTTTTTGTCACCAGGTTTTTCGATCTCAATCAATGATTGGCTATAAAAGGTTGCGTAATATGAATACTGCAAATCAACCGCTAAGCCATATGACTTACGAAGAAATTTTTGATCAAAGTTATGAGCGCGTGAAAGACCGTATTATCAACGGCAGAGTGTTTTTTCAGGCGTTTTATGACAATTTTCTGGCCGTCAGCCCCGAAGTTGAGCGAAGCTTTGCCGCGACCGATATGGACCGGCAAGTAAAAATGATGGAAAAATCATTTTACGGTCTGTTTATTTTTCATGCCACCCAGAACGCCAACGACTATCTCGAAACTGTTGCGCATCGGCATAGCCATGCGGACTTGAACATCGGTCACCACCTGTTTGACCTTTGGCTCGACGCATTAATAGAGACTGTCAAAGACTATGATCCTCATTTTAACGATGAAATCGCCTTGTCCTGGCGGATAATTCTGTCACCGGGGGTTACCTATATGAAACACCGGCATTCCGGTCAATTCTAATACTCACGGAAGGCGTGGATCACAATGTCCAGGTATCCTGGCCGCCAGATCCGAGCCCCGCGTAAAACAATCTTTTATGCTGCGCACTGAAGTACCTACCTAGCTGTCAATTAGCAGTCCTAAATCAGCCAATTGGCAACGCACCTACTACTTAACTGTAAGATAAATCCGAATTATATGTCAGAAAAGGTTAAGCCAAGTTTAAGCTTAGCTGCCTAAACTTCTCCCCAGGCTACGATAAGCACATGTTCTGCCTATAATTTTTCCAATTGAACAAGTGTTGCCATTGTTCTTGTTCGTGCTAAAGGTACAGGTGGCTGTAACAGTGATCTGATCACATCGAAGCACATCGAAAAAGTTTAAAAATCGGATTGCCGGGTTCGTCGCACCTTACATTCGGGTTTTGCGGCAGCGGCGCCGGAACCGTCATCGGGGGGAGTTGTGTTAAAAATGGTTGCCGGGCTGAAACAGGCCCTTAACACGCGAAGTTTGCGTAAGGGTGACGATAACCGGGCGACGGCAATCAGCTTATTACTGTCACTCGTTGTTCTGTTTATGTCGCCATGCGTTCTGGCCGCCGATCCCCTTGACGATATCAATGCCACCCAGGATCTCAGTGATTTTGATCATATGGAGACCGGGTTTGGCCTGGATGGTAGTCACAGCGCCATCGATTGTGAAAACTGCCATATCGGCGGCGTATTTGATGAACTGCCAACCCAGTGTAATGCGTGTCACGATGGTGTGTTCGCGCTGGGTCAAACGCCGTCACACATACCCACCACGGAAAACTGCGATGTGTGCCATACCACGTTCGGCTTTGAAGCGTCCGCGGCAGGGGTTATGGATCATTCAGTAGCGGGCAATCAATCCTGTGTAACATGCCATGACGGCACATCGGCGACCGGTAAAGACGCCCATCATCCACTGACGTCAGACCTGTGTGGATCCTGCCACACCACGAATATCTGGGCACCGGTGATCAGTATCGATCACGATCAGGCATTTGATCGTTGCGAACGTTGCCACAATGATGATGTCGCGGACGGCAAACCGGCAGGCCACATACAAACTTCCCTTGATTGCAGCACCTGCCACCGCACGATTACATGGGAAATCAGTATCTTTGATCATAGTCCGGTTGTGGGGGAGTCATGTACCAGCTGCCACGATGGCATTCAGGCGACCGGCAAAGCGGCATCCCATATGCCGACCACCAATCGTTGTGAGGCCTGCCATGGCTATTTGAGCTGGATACCGCCAACCAATGTCGATCATAACCAGGTTGTGGGCGTTTGTGTGAACTGTCATAACGGCACCTTTGCCATCGGCAAACCGGCAAATCATCTTGCGACGACCGACCAATGTGACGCCTGCCATAGCACCGGCACCACGTTTGCTCCGGTGATTACGGTGGACCATTCCCAAATAACCGACCCCGTTTGTGAAAACTGCCACAACGGGGTAATTGCCGAGGGTAAAGGACCGTTGCATATTGTGACCAATCAGCCCTGCGATGTCTGCCACACCACATCATCTTGGCAGGTTTCATTTGATCATAGTAGCGTCCAGGGCCAGGCATGTATCAGCTGTCATGATGGCGTTACGGCAACCGGTAAAGGCGCAGGGCACATTACGACGACGCAAATCTGCGAAGCCTGTCATAACACAACAGCGTGGACACCGGTACCGGCCAACGAGGTGGATCACTTACAGGTGTTGGGCACCTGTGCCAGTTGTCACAACAATACTGACGCGCCCGGTAAACCTGCCAGTCACCGGCTGACAACAGACTTTTGTGACAATTGCCATGCCACGCCACCGGCAGGCACTTGGTTGCCCTTGCTTTTGCCGTTCCCCCATGTGGACGCTCTTGACGCTTGTTCCGCCTGCCATGACGGTATCATTGCCACCGGCAAACATGCGACTCACATTCAAACCACCGAGGAATGCGACGTTTGCCATACGACGAATGCCTGGGTACCCGCCGGCAACGGCGGTGCGCCGGATCACAGCAATTTCAGCGGTAACTGTGTCAGTTGCCACAACGGTGTCGACGCCAGCGGTAAAAACGCAACTCATATTAACAGTTCAGACGCGTGCGATGCCTGTCACCAGCGGTTCCCGGCAAACTGGGGTCCGGTTGCGGCGAACGCCGTTGACCACTCACAGACCTTCGGCACCTGCGCCAGCTGCCATGACAACGTTATTGCCCCCGGTCAACCGACTTCGCACATTCCCACCAATAACCTGTGTGATGCCTGCCATCAGCCCGGCCCTACACCCTGGGCGCCCATCGCCGCCAGCGCCGTGGATCATAGCGTCGTCATAGGAACGTGTGTCAGTTGCCATGATAATGTAATCGCGTCCGGTAAACCGCCGGCGCATATTGATAGCTCGGATCTCTGTGATACCTGTCACCAGCCGGGACCGGCTACCTGGGCGCCGGTCGCGGCTTCTGCCGTGGATCATCTGCAGGTTAACGGTACGTGCGTAAGTTGCCACGATAACAACACAGCACCGGGTAAATCGCCATCGCACATCAATAGCACGAACGTTTGTGATGCCTGCCATGAACCCGGCCCCGCGTCGTGGACACCGGTGGTCGCCAGTGCCGTGGATCATAACGAAGTCATTGGCCGTTGTGACAGTTGCCATACATTGCCGAGCGGGCATTGTACGATTAACCCCGCGGATGATTGCGAGCTTTGTCATTTGCCCGGACCCGGTTCCTGGGGCAATACCATCAATGGCTGTGGCGCTTCGACGCCGCCGGGTGGCGGCGGGGGAGGTACCGGTGGTGGCGGCACAGGTGGTGGTACGCCGCCGGGGGGAAACAGTCCGCCCACTGCCGATGCCGGTGGGCCTTATTCCGGTACGGTGAATACGGTTGTATCCTTTGACGGTTCACTGTCATCCGACCCAGATGGCGATGCGCTGACTTATATGTGGGACTTTGGGGATGGCGCCACGGGCACCGGAGTCTCACCCACTCACACTTATAGCACGTCGTGCACGTTTACCGTGACGTTATCCGTTAGCGACGGTTTTCAGGATTCGGCGCCTGCGACTACCACCGCCACCATCCGGTTTATGGGGGGAGGCATGGGACCGGCGCCGGCGCCTTGTTGATGGCCCTTGAAAAAGGACAGGGGTTCCAAACCAAATAACTCAGCTTCAGTGCAGTGCTATGATTCGTCGCCATGGTTACCATCATCCCGCGAAATGTGGAAAATGGTGTGACTTTAAGTTGTTGGGGTCATCTATCGTTTTCGATCGTTTACCGAATTACTGAGTCTTCTCCCGATACCATAAAGCCTAAAAACCAATCTATCCGATTTCCTACATGCGTAGGAATATACCTAATATTAAGAGCGAAATAGCTGTCATTTTGCTGAACTGTAACCATCAGACGAATGCAACTACGTAGCCATCGTCGAAAATTATTAAAATCTACGTAATGACACGTTGCGCTCTTATAATTCATCGCTTATCCTGTTTATCACAATTCAACTAATTGTGATTTCGCGAGCATAACCGCCTGAAAAGTAAGGTTGGGTTGTGGCTCGTGGCGTGGTTTTTTTGAAAGGGCAGGGAAAGCGTTAATAATCGGGGGACAATGCAGATGAGTTGCATTGTAGGTTTTTATTGTAGGGCGGATTCTTCAGCTTTTTTTCCTACCAACCATGAATTTGGCGCCGGTATTGTTTCGCCATATGCCCGATTCATCGCATTTCCACCTCCGGCCGGTTGTTCCCAACAATACCGTTGTTTTGGCCTTGTTGCATCGGGTTAAAACAATGTTGATAACGGATCAACAGGTAGAACCATAAAAACCAATAGAGCCCGAAAATTCGTTTGATGAAAGTGCACAAGGGGGCACTTCGCTCGCTGCTGGTTTGATTCTCATTGCCAGTGCTGTGGGGAAGCGAAGGTACGCAGTGATGCGTTTTGGTCAATGACTTGACACAGTTCTCTTGCAGTGCGGAGAAGCCGTTTGAGTGTTGAAGATGTAGCACCAAAAATAGTAACGATAAAAAAGAACGGATTGCTCGACTACAGCATTCGGGCGATGCTCGTTGTTTTACTCCTGTGTGCTCTTACTGCAACGGCTTTCGGCGCGGTGGAAGATACGACGTCGATTCGCGATGACGAAGCGTTTGACCTCTCCGATTTCGACCATCTTTCCACGGGTTTTCCCCTAACGGGACAACACAGCACTATAGACTGTGAGTCCTGTCATGTGGGCGGTGTGTTTGAAGGTTTGCCCAGTAGCTGTGATGCTTGCCACGATGGCTCTTTTGCCACCGGCAAAAGTTCTCTCCATGTACCCACTATACAAAACTGCGATGTGTGCCATAGTCCGTTGGGTTTTGAGGCTTCGGCGTCATCCACCGCGGTAATGGACCACAGCACCATTGGGTCTACGCCCTGTTCATCGTGCCACGATGGCGTTACCGCAACGGGTAAGAGTGCGGGTCATATTCCCACCATGGCCGAATGTGATGCCTGCCACAACGTTAACACCTGGATCGTTTCAGCCTTTGATCATGAGGCGGTTAGCGGGCAGGCGTGTGTCGAATGCCATGACGGGACTATCGAGACCGGTAAACCGGCGGATCATATCGCCAGCTCGGATCGCTGTGAGGCCTGTCATACCTATAACAACTGGTTGCCCACCATTGGCGTGGATCATAGCCAGGTCATTGGTACGTGCGTTAGCTGCCACAACAATGAGATTGCGACCGGCAAGTCCGATAATCATATTGCTACGACCGATAATTGCGCGGCCTGCCATGGTACAACGCAATGGCAACCTGCAACCGCCGTTGACCATGCGGAAGTACAGGGGACCTGCGAAAGTTGCCATGACGGTGTTATTGCCCAGGGGCAGGGGCCCGACCATATTCCCACGACCCAGCCGTGTGATGTCTGCCACAATACGCAAACCTGGACGGTAGGCAGCTTCGATCACAGTAAGGTCGCAGACCAGGCGTGCGTCAGTTGTCATGACGGCACTGTAGCCACGGGCAAGTCAACGGACCATATTAATACCACAGACCAGTGCGAAGCGTGCCACAACACGTCGTCGTGGTCGCCGGTTGATCCACTGGTGGATCACTCCCAGGTCATTGGCACTTGTGAAAGTTGCCACGATAATGTTATCGCCACGGGTAAAGGACCCAACCATATTCCAACCACGCTGGCGTGCGATGCCTGTCATCAGACAACAGCCTGGCAGGTTGCGGCGTTTGATCACAGCCTCACTAACGAAACATGTATCACCTGCCATAACGGCACGCAGGCGACGGGCAAGGGACCGGACCACATCGCCAGTTCCGATGCGTGTGCCACCTGTCATGTGGAAACCACCTGGACAGTGGCACCGGACGCTGTTGATCACAACCAGGTGGAAGGTACTTGCGTCAGTTGCCACGACGGTACCGTTGCCTCGGGTAAATCAGCGAACCATATAGATACCACTGACACATGCGACGCCTGTCATGCGCCGGGACCGACACCGTGGACGCCGGTGGCGGTTGCCAATGTTGACCATGCGGAAGTTATTGGCACCTGTGTCAGTTGTCATGATGGCACCATTGCCTCGGGCAAGGGGTCAAACCATATTAATACGACCGATGCCTGTGATGCCTGTCACGCGCCGGGACCCACGCCGTGGACACCAGTGACGGTTGCCAACGTTGATCACGCGCAAGTTGTCGGCACCTGCGTCAGTTGTCATGATGGCACTATCGCCTCAGGCAAAGGGCCAAACCATATTAATACCACCGGCGCCTGTGATGCCTGCCATGAGCCAGGTCCCACACCCTGGACACCGGTGGCCAACAGTGCCGTGGATCATAATGAAGTGCTGGGCGTGTGCTCGTCCTGTCACGACAACGTGATTGCCACGGGCAAAGGACCGTCACATATTCCCACCGCGGACGAATGCGACGTTTGCCACAGCACGGCGCAATGGGTTCCAGCGGCGGTGGATCATAGCGGATTCGCCACTGATAGTTGTATTACCTGCCACAACGGCGTGGATGCCAGCGGCAAAGGTCCCAACCATATCAATACCTCGGACCTGTGTGACACCTGTCATGAACGGTTTCCTGCCAGCTGGACGCCGGTGGCTGCCGCCAATGTCGATCATGCCCAGGTGATTGGCAGTTGCGCCAGTTGTCATGACGGCACGATCGCGTCGGGCAAAGGGCCAAATCATATTAATACCACCGACGT
This sequence comes from Gammaproteobacteria bacterium, assembly GCA_050116575.1. Taxonomy (GTDB): domain Bacteria; phylum Pseudomonadota; class Gammaproteobacteria; order SZUA-152; family SZUA-152; genus JAKEGK01. The sequence goes on from JASFOJ010000048.1 coordinate 28,280, forward strand.
TTGTGATGCCTGCCACGCCTCGGGACCCACGCCATGGACAC
>JASFOJ010000049.1:0-28182 GCA_050116575.1 Gammaproteobacteria bacterium
TAGTCATGTTTCATCGAAAAATGCGCAACCATCCTTTCACGGGTCTTTTTCAGATACAAACTTTACACCTTTCAATTTGCACCTTCGCTTATTCCGTACAGAAACGGTCACCAAACCGTACAAAAACAACCTGGACCCAGGACAACACGGTCACGGTTGCTGTTGGTCGTCGCTTTGTTCCAATGCCCTCCCTGACGGATAATGTTTTGACGGCGATAAATGCCTTACTGGAATTCATCACGGGACCTGGCGCTACGGCATTAAATCAGTTTAAGTTGTTTCATTATCGTTGGTGTTGATATACCAGCCCGACAAGGAGTTACTGCCACCTCTTAATTTCACAACTGATCGGCCGATAATCAATTTGGTAAGGCGGTATTAATCGTTTCTGCAACCGTCCATCGGCTGCAGCACGATACGTTTGTCGACTATTGATAGGAACAACAGGTGAAGAAGGTCCTTCTAATTGAGCTATCGGCGACCTTGCGGCATGCCGCCAGGAAACTACTGGCACATAACGGCTACGAGGTTACGGAGGTCAGCAGTTTCAGCAAAGGCCTTACCAGTATCACCGGCCTGGAACAGAATATTGACTACGACGTGGTATGTTTGGGCTGGCCCAGCAAAACCGATGACGTCGCAGATGAGTTGTTCGCCACCCTTGAGGAATCACGTTTCCACAATCTCAGTGTTGTGGTCCTTTCCCACAAAGCGGATACCGCCAAACTGGCATGGGTGACCCGCCGCAGCAAGACCGCCCTGGTGCTGTGGGAAAACTACGCGGAAAGCATTGACGCTATCCAGTCACTTACCGACAACAAGCCACAGTCGCTAACATGGGAACCGGTTATTCCCAACGAGGCAGCGCCGATGCGGGTCCTGTTTGTGGATGATTCGCCCACTGTGCGCGTGACGTACCGGCGGTTGTTGACACAGGCGGGCTATGTCACCGACACCGCTTCCTGTGTCGAAGAAGGCATGGAAAAAGCCACCGCCAATCAATACGACATTGTGATCACCGATTACTATATGCCGGATGGTACTGGAGACCAGCTGTGCAGCATGTTACGCGACGATCCGCGCACAGCCCATATAACTACCGCAATCATTACCGGCACTTACTCGGACAAGGCGATTATCGGTTCCTTGAACGCCGGCGCCGAGGAATGCATGTTCAAAAATGAAGCCAAGGAATTGTTTCTGGCGCGTATCGATGCAATGGGGCGGTCCATTAATGCGATGCGTAATATCAAGAATGACCATAAGCGGCTGGAAGGCATTTTACGGTCGGTTGGTGACGGTGTATATGGTGTCAATCGAGAAGGTGAAATTACCTTTATCAATCCCGCCGCCAAATCCATCCTCGGTTACACCGACAATGAAAAAATGATCGGCCAGCTGGCCCATAGTGTGTTTCATCATTCGTTGGAAAATGGCAGCTCCAACGATATTGAGGAATGCCAGCTGCAAAAAACCTATCAAAACGGCACCCAGCTGGTGTCATGGGCAACCAATTTTATCCACGCGGACGGCAGGCCCATTCCGGTGGAATGTACGGTGTATCCTCTGTACCTGGATAACAAGCTGCACGGTTCAGTGGTGGCTTTCCGTGATGTCACCGAACGCAAGTTATTGCTGGAGGAACTGAAGTGGCAGGCCACTCATGATCCGCTGACTAAATTACCGAACCGTAGCTATTTCGAGTCTCAACTTGTGCAACAGGTTAAAGCGGCTAAAGAATCTGGCGTTACCAGCAGCCTGCTGTACCTGGATCTGGATCGATTTAAATATCTCAACGATACGGCGGGCCACAATGCCGGTGACAAATTGCTGGTTGCCGTGGGTAAGCAATTGCTCTCGGCGCTGCATCATACCGATAGCCTAGCGCGCATCGGCGGCGATGAGTTTGCCATTATAATGCGCGATGTTGACAGTGATTCCCTGTATGTTGCTGCCGACCGGTTCCGGCAGGTGCTGGACAACTACCGGTTTAATTTCGGCGGCAAAACTTACAAGATTAACACGAGTATCGGGGTTGCTGAAATTAACAAGGAAAGTAAATCGTCGGGCGAAGTGCTGGCAAATGCGGATATCGCTTGCTATATCGCCAAGGGAAAAGGTCGAAACCAAACCCATATATTTGCCAGTGAAAATGACCAGAAAGCGGCCATGGATATCGAACTGGGCTGGTCGCAACGTTTGCATGATGCCCTGGAGCAACATCAATTCGTATTGCATTATCAGCCCATAGTGCCTTTGTCGGGGTTGGATGTTGATACTTTGCCTCTTGAAGACGGCTACTTATGGGAGCAGGTTGCCAGTCGCCCCAGTGTCGACGGCGTTTATCATTATGAGGTGTTGTTGCGGCTGCCGGATTCGCGGGGCGAACTCATATGTCCCGAAGCGTTTTTGCCCACGGCGGAACGTTTTAATATGATGTCGGCGATCGACCGCTGGGTCATCCGCCGCTCCATCCAGGAACTAGCCAACCAGCCCCAACAGGGTTTGCATACATGTTTATCCATCAATTTGTCAGGACAGACGCTGGAAGACGAGAGTCTCGCCGCTTATATCCACAACCTGGTTCAACAGTACGAAGTCAATCCCCAATCATTGTTGTTTGAAGTGACGGAAACTTCGGCTATCGCCAACCTGGACATTGCCAATCGGTTTATCACCAGTTTACGCGAGCTGGGTTATCAGTTTTCACTGGATGATTTCGGCAGCGGGTTTTGTTCCTTTTCCCATCTCAAATATTTGCCGGTTGACGAGATCAAGATCGATGGTATTTTTATTCAGGGTATGTTGCACGATACCGTTGATCGCGCCATTATCGAATCCATTGTTCAAATCGCCCATACGGTGGGCAAGCGCACCGTTGCCGAGTTCGTTGAAAATGCCGAAATCCTTAAAATGTTAAAGCACGCGGGTGTGGATTATGTTCAGGGTTATTATGTTGGTCGTCCGTCCGACGTGATAATTACGCCGGTAGCGGCCAGCCAGGCTGTGGGTGGGCAGCGCTAATTAGGACTTGACCGTTACTTGGCGATCTTGCCACTGATTTTTTTCAGTTCGATGTCCAGGCGCCAATGCATTTTGTCATTGCATAATTCGAGTAAAGGAAAAATGCTGGTGGCGATCTGCTTGAGATATGGCGTCAACAGGTCAACTTCCCCGTTGTGGTAAAGTTTCACAATGGTATCCAGGCTCAGCTTTTGTTGCCTGGCTTCACTGTATAGTTTGGCGCGAATCTCATCCGGATTGCTGCCGATGACCCGGTTACCGCCCAATGTAACCGCTTGTTTAACACGTTCGGTGGCTTCTTGGTACATATCATTAATTGTCATTTCTTCGGTATCGTCCAGGCTGGAGACACCGATGCTGACGGTGATAGGATCGGCAATTAGTGATTTATCGAAATTGGAGAGTGTGAATTTGTCCTTGATTCGATCACACAGTGCCAATGCATCAAAATGTTCCGCGGTTGGTGCCAAAACTGCGAACCGGTTTTCGCCGACGCGCGCGATGGTGTCTTCTTTACGCATGGTGTTTTTCAACAGCTCGGCACTCCATTTGAGCAACGAGTCCGTCGCCTGTTCACCTATATTCAGCAGGTAATCACTGAAATTGTCTATTTCCAGGCAAAACAGTGACAGGTCTTCGTGATGACGTTGTGCAAAGGAGATATCTTTTTCTCCGCGGTCCAGCAAATAGCGCTCGTTATAGACCCCGGTGGTTGGCTCTAAAATGGCGTTTTCAATGAGGGCGTCTTCGGATTCTTCCAGGGTGCGCAGGGTCTGTTCCAGTTTGATGTACGACCGCACCCTCGCCAGGATAATCGTATTTTCAAAAGGCTTGTTAAGGAAGTCGGTGGCACCCAGATCCAGGGCTTTTTCACGAATCTCAACCTGGTCTTCCTCGGCGCCGGTTACCATAATAATGGGTATTTCATTGATTCTTGTTATCGCACTGTCGCGGATGCGGCTGATAAGACCAAAGCCGTCCAGCCTGGGCATGCCCTGGTCGGTAACCACCACCTGGATTTCGTCATCCTGGCGCAACTTGGTCCAGCCTTCTTCGCCGTCGTAGGCTTCGAGAACCTCAAATTCGCCCTTGATGGCTTTTTTGATAGCCGCGTGAACAATGCGAGAGTCATCCACCACGAGTACTTTTGGTTTGACCTTGTGGGCCGATGCCGCAGGAGTGACAGCGGCCTGAGTTGCGCTGGAAGACGAGTCCGTCATGAATCATCCATCCTGTTGGTTAAGGTTGCGTTTGTGGTTCCGGGGTTTGTCTTTGTTTATCGGCAGCACCGCAGGACTTTTGAGGTGATTTGACGGAGGAGGCGGCAGCTCGCTAACGGTACATGGAGTCAACAATCAATCAGGCAAAAAAAAGCCTTTGATGAGTGGACTCACAAAGGCGCCAAGGGGGCTTAGGGGCGTGATATTGAGTAGCAGAACCGCACGACATTCATGTATGTATCAGGAGATAGATTGCCATGCGGCCTGTATAAATAATAGACAACTCTCCTAACATTAAAAAGAATAAAGAGGTCTATATATATAACTAAAAGGAATAATATCGGGCAAAAAAATCGCCTACCCGCAATACTACATGCCGGGTAGGCGAAGGACTTACAGTGTAAACCTACAGGTCCAACCTACGGCAGAAACCTTAGCAGAAACTTAACATCTTCATGTTTTCTTCAAATTCAATTCAAGCGATATGGCGGGCGGCCTGATGCCGCTTTTCCCGCGGGTTCCGCCACCGACGCTCCGGCCCGGTATCGGGCTGATGACCGGATAGTGCCGCCATTGATTCGTGTACCGGCAACCCGTGGTGCTTAACATAGCCGTGGATTTCCTCCGGGGTCCAGCGGCTCAGTGGGTTGAAGCACGGAATTTGGTGGGTATTGTCCCAGGTGATCCAGGAGCCGTTGTTCTTTGCCTCGGTCAGACCGCCAGCGCCGGTGATCCAGCCGTTGTAGTGTTGCAGTGCCTTGCTCAGCGGATTGAGTAAGCGGATCGCATAACTGCGTTCCTGGTAGTCGTTGTGGAAGCGGTATTCGTTTTCCAGCTGTTCCAGTTCCTGGTGATCGGGGTGGTACACCTTTAGAACATCGCCATAGCGTTGCCGCAATTGGTCCATGATGCTATGGATTTCTTCCGGCAAGCGTCCGGTATCGATGGCCAGCATGGTGACGTTTTCAAATTCCCGGTGTACCAGATCGTCGTAGATCAAATGCGCGAGCACCATGTCTTCCATGCTAAAGGATTGATACAGCGCGATGGGGGCGTAATCCCGTGACAAATGGGCAAGCAACCGTTTGCTCGCCAGTAATTTTTCAACTGCACGCATAAATTCATTCCTCCGGTAACAGAATCAACTTCATCGATTTTTGCCGTTCAGCTTACTGTGCAGCGCTCAGCACTAAGGATGATTGATCCGTTCCGTCGTTGCTGATCGATGAGCTGATAATCTAACGAAATTGAACTAGAATAGAAAAGAATAAAGAATTCTAAAATAAGACATGGAAGTTATAAGCAACGTAATCTATTAAGTGATTCACCGGGCAGGGAAAACGATGAAATTGCACCAACTGCGTTATGTTTATGAAGTCGCCAATCATAATCTCAATGTGTCAGAAGCCGCCGAAGTATTGTTTACGTCGCAGCCGGGTGTCAGTAAACAGATTCGATTACTGGAGGATGAAATTGGCGTTCCCATTTTTACCCGTGAAGGTAAACGGTTGACCCGCATTACGCCGGCCGGGGAGCAAATTCTTGCGCGAACCCAATATATCTTGCGGGAAATCGAAAGTATTAAACAAATCGGTGATGAGTTTCGAAACGAGCAAACCGGCAGTTTAACCATTGCCACCACCCATACCCAGGCGCGTTATGCACTACCTGCGGTGGTAAAAAAATTCGTCAAACAGTTTCCCGGTGTAAAATTATTTCTTAAACAGGGCTATCCAGAAGAAATTGCCGCTATGGTTGTGGACGGCAACGCCGACATGGTCATTGCCACCGAGGCCGTGGCCGATACCCGGGATCTCGTGGCGTTACCCTGCTACCAATGGAACCGCTGCGCTCTGGTTCTGCCTGATCACCCATTGTTGACCAAACCAGCCGTGACCCTGGCTGATATCGCTGAATATCCGATCCTGACTTATGATTTCGCCTTCGCCGGGCGCACCCTGGTGAGCGAAACTTTCGAACAGGCCCACCTGCAGCCCAATATTGTGTTTACCGCATTGGATTCCGATATCATTAAAACTTATGTGGAACTGGGGCTGGGTATCGGCCTGGTTGCCGCTATGGCCTATGATCCCGACCAGGACGATGCGTTACGCATGATCGACCTTGGTCATTTATTTCCTTCCAGTACCACCTGGGTGGGGCTGCGCAAAAACAGCTTTTTGCGTTCCTATGTTTATTTTTTTATTGAACAGTTTGCCCCCCACCTTGATCCCGAGACCGTAAAAGTCGCCGTTCAGCAGAATTGATCATCATTGACGGTATGAGTTGGCGGTGTGATGGGGAGGTCGCGACCGGTCATGATCGTCACCGGATTTTCCTGATACGGTGACTGCAGATTTTCCTACAGCGGTTAACGCGACAAGCGTTGGCCGGCGCGGTTCAGTACGTTGTGTTTTCACAGACATGCTGAATCGAAAACGGGGATAAAAGGCGTTTTGAATCGATAGGATGACATCGTTTTGCCAGCATCCGCGGATCGGCTTGTTATTGAGCTAAAACAATATCCGGCAACACATTTCGGTTTACGATTAACGGCAAACAATAACCGAAGAGACAACATTGCCATGCCGTCATTGCTCAAACGGGTTCCCGAACTGACTTTTCTGATCGTGTTGACCATCATCGCATATGCGGTTATGGGGCTGTTCTCGGAAGTGTATGGCACGCCTGTTCTCAGCCCCCTGGCCGCCTGGGGAATTATTGTCGGATCTTTTTTGCTCAGCTTTATCATTGCCATCGTAGCGGTGTTGGGGGGCGTCGGTGGCGGCGTAATTTTTACACCGGTGATGCTGGGCTTCACGTCTGTGGACACATTGCTGGTGAGATCCACGGGGTTAGTGGTCGCCATGTTCAGCGGCCTGGTGTCGTCAGGGCCCTTTATGCGCAATGGGCTGGCGGATATCCGGCTGATCTTTTATTGTGCTATTCCCATTATTATTGGCGCCATGGCGGGTTCTGAAGTCGCTATTTATCTTGCTGAACACATGGGTAAAACCGGGGATGCGATCGTGCGGTTGTTGCTGGGAATCGTATTGGTGTTTATTGCCGGTCTGTTTATTCTGGGTGGCTCAAAAACCGAATACCCCGAGCCTAAAGTCATTGACAGGCTCAGTATGAAACTGGGTCTTAAATCCTGCTACTGGGAAGAGTCGTTGAACAAAACCGTGCATTACCACCCAACCCATGCCGTGCTTGGCGGTTTGCTGTTTTTTGCAGTGGGATTTACCGGTGGCTTTTTTGGATTGGGCGGTGGCTGGGCCGTGGTGCCGGTACTCAATCTGGTTATGGCGGTTCCGTTAAAGGTGTCAGCGGCGTCCAGCGGCGTTCTGCTGGCCATCGGCAATGCCGCAGCTATATGGCCTTATATCGTCAAGGGGGCATTGATTGCCGTGATTGCCGCTCCCTGGATGATAGGGCAGGTGATCGGTGGAATTTTCGGTGCTCATATCCTGGCCCGGATCAAGGCGGGATTTGTACGCAATATTCTGATCGTGTTGTTAATTCTGACCAGCATTAAACTATTATCGCGTGGTACAGAAACGCTGTTTGGCATTGATATCCCGTTAATATAGTACATGTCGAATATCGAGTGCGCGCTGTTGCAGATGCGCCGGGGAGTTGGGGTAATGACAGATCGAAAGGAATTTCAACAACATCACAACGAGGATGAGCACGAGCGGCCGGCGGCGCCACTGGCTGGTATTGTGTACGGCGATGTTGTGTATTGGCTAACAATTGTTGCTACGGTGGTGGTCATTATCGGTTCCATTGTCACATTTACCACCCATGACAATTATATTCATCCTAATGACCTGTTGTCCGCCATTTGGCAAGGCAAGGACGTGGAGGCTATCTGGAAAATCAGTCACGGTTCCCTGCCGGACGGGCATTGGTACCTGTCTCAACTAACCACGGGCAACGGCCTGACGGCCGGGGGTATCGCGCTGGGGGTGTTTTCGGTCATCCCCGGCATTTTGGGGGCGGCGTTCGTACTGTACCGGCAAAAGCAGATTCTATTCGCCAGCCTGGCGATTGTGGCCGCAATCATTACGTCCATTTCAGTGATAATTTAATCCCGGGGCGTACGCATCGTGTTTGCCCACACGCTTTGGCGGATCGTTATCACGTGTGCTCCTCCATCTGGGTGATACAGCGACGATCAATGCCGCAGCGGCCTATATCAGGAGACTTTTTCAGCCTGGCGGGCTATGTGAGGGAAAGCCTGGGGCGTGTCGATGACAAAACCCTGCGCGTAATCCACGGAAATTTTCCGCAATGCGTTGATGGTCGCCACGGTTTCGACGTGTTCGGCAATCGTCTTGATGCCCATGACATGGGCGACCCGGTTGATGGCTTCCACCATGGCATAACTGGTGCTGTCTTTGGCCACATCCCGCACCAGTTCACCGTCCAGTTTGACATAGTCTACCGGCAGGTTTTTCAGATAGGAAAACGAACTCAAGCCGGTGCCGAAATCGTCCAGGGCGAATTTGCAACCCAGCTGTTGCAGCGTCTTCATAAAATAATGCGCTTCCTCCAGGTTCGACATCACCGCGCTTTCGGTGATTTCAAAACACAACACGTCGGCCGGCAATCCTGTTTTGCGCAGGGTGTGCAATATAAAATTCAACAGCCGGGTATCACCCAGGGACTGGCCGGATAAATTAATATTGCACAATTCCCAGTGCTGCAATATATCGGGTTGTTTGCTCAGCAGCTCAAAGGTTTTGGTTACCACCCAACGGTCAACTTTCGGCATGAGTTGATATCTTTCCGCGGCGGGTAAAAAGGCGCTGGGTGGCAGGCAATTGTTGGGTGCGGTTTTAGATTCTTCGACCATGCGTAACAGCACTTCACCGCACAGGCGACCGGACTTTTCGTTCTTGATGGGAATAATTGACTGAAAATGCAGTTCGAACTGGTCTTTTTCCAGTGCCCGCTGGATTCGTTGCAGCCATTGCATTTGTCCCTGTTGCTGGGCGATCGCCTGGTCATCGGGCTTGTACACGTGCACCTGGTTGCGACCACTTTCCTTTGCGACATAGCAGGCGGAGTCCGCTGCACTTAACAACTCGGTGAGGTCGCGGGTGCTCGCATCAATGGGTACCAGGCCGATACTGGTGCCGACACGAAACACCCGATCTTCCCAGGGGAAGCGGTATTGTTCCACATCGGCGCGGATTTTTTCCGCCAACTGGCGCGCCCGATCCACGGGGCATCCTACCAGCAATACCCCGAATTCATCGCCGCCCAACCGCGCCAGGGTGTCTGATTCGCGCAACAGACGTTGCAATCGGGCTGTCAGTTGTTTGAGTAATTCGTCACCCGCGTGGTGACCGCAGGTATCGTTGACCACCTTGAACTGGTCGAGATCCACGTAAAACATGGCATGATGTTTGTTGTCGTGTTGCGCGCTTTTGATGGCCTGTTTGACGCGCGATTCAAATTCCCGGCGGTTAATTAAGCCGGTTAGCGCGTCGTGGGTCGCCTGAAATGACAGTTGTTTGGTAAGGGTGCGGAGCTTGGTCACATTGTGAAACACAAAGACCGCGCCGATAACGACGCCGTCGGAATTGCGCAACGGTGATCCGGAAAACTCAATGGTAAATTCCTTGGTCTTACGCCGGTTGACCAGGGTGACTGGATTACTCAGCCGGATCCGTTGGTTCTGGTCCAGCCAGTTTTGCACCGGCACGTCATAAGGTTTGTTGGTTTTTTCTTCCAGTAGTTTAAGGATGGTGCTCAAAGGTTTTCCGGTGGCTTCCTTTTCGTCCCACCCGGTCATCTTCTCGGCAACGGGATTGAGATAGGTTACGTTGCCATGGGGGTCGGTGGAGATCACGCCGTCGCCAATGGATTCCAGTGTGACGTGCAAGCGCTCTTTTTCCTGAAAGATTTTTTCTTCCGTTTCCTTGTCGGCGGTTACGTCGCGCATCGTTCCCTCAAAACCATGAGTGGCGTTGTCAACGCCCACCGAGTAATGGGCATTAATGGAGGCCCATATGGTGTTACCCCATTGGTGTTTCATTTTGGCTTCGAAGTTTTGCACCGAGCCATCATGGGTGTCCATGGCGGCGATTAATGCCTTGTAGTCGTTTTCTCTAAGAAACAGGTCGGCAAAGGCGGTGTTGTGCAATGACTCCGGTGTATGGCCCAGCAGGCTTTGGATGGAAGGCGACAGGCGTTTGACCAGTCCTCGGGTGTCGGCCTGAAAGTAGGTGTCCTGCATGTCGGATAAAATGCGCGCGGTTTCTTTTTCCGATGCACGGATCTTGTCCTCGATGATTTTCCGTTCTTCAATTTCTATTTTCAGTTTCTCGTGGGCTTTTTCCAGTTCGATGGTGTTATCGATGGCGGCTTGTTTGGCGGCCGCCAGTTCCTGGATCAGACTGACATTTTGGCGCCCATGTTGGCGGTAGCGGTTAAATGCCTGTTCGGCCCGCACCGCGCCCCAGGCTGTCAGAATTGATACTAAAAACAGTTGACCCCAAATGGCGGATTGCGTGTACTGGCTTTGAAAAAGCAGCCAGCCAAGGGGAGATAACAGAGCCGGTACGGCGAAAGCAATAAACAGCCAGGACCACAATGCTGATCCAGCCAGGCTGGCCATTACCAAAATCGCCATTAACACCGGCACCACGCTGTCAGCTAAAGAAAATGCGCCACTGGTGCTATCCAGTATCACAAAACCGCCACCCCAGCTCAATCCACAGAGAAAATTGGCCAGTAAAAAATTGATGCTGGCGACCGGGCCATGCCCGCTGGCTTTGCTGTCGCTGAAATAGCGCAGGTAAAAGGCGGTACCAAACCGATAGAGGTTGGTCGTTGCCACAACGGTTATAAACGTGGCGAGGGTTGTTTCTGGCAATTTCTGCCAGTAGTGGGAGAAAAAAATGCCCAGCGCCGCAAGTTGCAGCAGAATTTCCACTGGCATCAGGCGGTACAGCGTTTGATTCCCTTCCGGTGTCGTCCTTATCACAAGTGACTCTCTTTGATTTTTGTGTCGTTGTTGACTGTCGGGGATGGAGCTACCCTGTAAATTATTTCGGCCGAATTCGCCAACACTTGATGGGATTCGTGCCATTGGCGCGTCACTTTCGGTGAAATCCGGAAGCAATAAAATTTGTGGATTCGCTGGCGGCGGCAGATTTGGGATTTGTCTCATAAACAATAACTTACGTTTTCAGCGGCAATATGACGGCAAGCAGGGCAATATAAAGAAATTGTCTCAGGACTCGATATATAAACCGTGAACCGTTTCAAATCTTAGACGAAATACACCACCTATATCCGGGGATTATTGATGGGCGATCCATTGGGGAGTACTGCGTGATAGCCAGAGAAAAAATCAAAAACGCCAACATCATGTTAATGGATAACGATCTGGTTAACATTTTGGCGTTAAAAAATATTCTGCATAATCATGAGTTTTCCAGTGTCAACACACTGAAACCAATCGATAACGAGCGATATTTTGATCCGCAGCGGCTTCCTGATTTAATTATTATCAATATTGATACGACGGTAGGGGAAAATCTCGGCGTTCTGAACAATATCCACCGTGAGCTTGCGTCCCGGCCGGCGCCGATCCTTATCGTAACCCGGGAAGTGGAATCCCCGATGGCGAAAAAAGCCCTGCAGACCGGGGCCAAGGAAATCCTGGCGTGGCCGTTTACGCAGACGGAAGTGATCAGCCGGGTAAACGTATTACTGGAAAATTATTATTTGTCGCTGGCTGTAGCGCATGGGGGCGGAAATACCGGTGAAGGCGATTATAGTAATCCACATTTGCAGATTGTCGAGTTGACGCGGCAACTGGAAAAAAATACCAGGCATGAACAGGAAAGCCGTTATTTAACCGGCCGTGATGCATTGACCGGACTGGCCAATACCGCCAGTTTGGTTGACTATTTGCGCAGCGTCCTGTGCAACATTATCCAGGATGACCGCATTGTCGCCCTGTTGATCTTTTCCCTGGAAAACTTTGGCGATATCACCAAGTCGCTGGGTTATGACAAGGGTGATTTGATCCTGCAGCTTGCGGCCGAACGAATAACCGACAGTGTCGATAAACTTTCATTGGGCGCCAGCGCTGAAGAGTGTTGCGTCGCGAGATATTCGGGTGGAAAGTTTGTCGTGGTGCTTAACGATCTTGAATCGGAAACCCGGGCGGTATCCATTGCGCACCGCATTTTATCGGCAATGTCGGCACCGTTTGAACTACCCGATATTGTACTGGATGTCGGCACCCAGGTGGGGGTGTCACTGGCGCCTCGTTTCACTAAAGAGGCCACGGAAATGGTGCGCCAGGGTGAAGTTGCTCTGCATACGGCAAAAATGAGCAGCCAGCCGTTAATTGTTTATGAAAAGGATATCGACAATTATGATCCACGCCGTCTGTCATTGATGGCCGAACTGCGAAAGGCGATTAACAACGATGAGCTATATCTGGTGTATCAACCCAAGATAAATATCAATACCGGCGTTGTATCCGGCGTTGAAGCCTTGTTGCGCTGGAATCATGACAAGCTGGGATTGATACCACCCAATGAATTTATTCCCATGGCCGAACAAAGCAGTGTGATTAAGCCATTGACGGTATGGGTGTTGAATACCGCCATGCGCCAGGCGACCGCTTTTGCCAAGTCAGGGCTGGATATTGCTATTGCGGTAAACATATCGGCGTGTAGTTTGCGGGATGATTCCCTGGTAGGCTACACGCGCATGTTATTGCAGAAAAACAATATCGAGGCCGAGCGACTGATATTGGAGATTACCGAAAGCGCCATGATGCAGGACCCGGTTTTGGGGCTGAGTCTGTTGAACCAATTGTCCAATCTCGGTGTGCAGATCTCCATCGATGATTATGGTACTGGTTATTCTTCGTTGGCTTACTTAAAACGGTTTCCCGTTAGTGAAATGAAAATCGATCGGACGTTTATCAAGGATATGTCGGTGGACGAAGACGATAAACTGATTGTGGGCACGACTATCGATATGGGTCATAATTTCGGGTTGCGGGTCATCGCTGAGGGCGTTGAAGACGGTGATACCGCCAATCTGCTCAAGCAAATGGGCTGTGATCAGGTTCAGGGATACTACTACGCCAAACCCATGCCCGTTGATGATCTGTATAACTGGATGACCGTGGATAACAAAGTCGCCTGGACGCTAAGCTGATTGCATCTTCTGTTTGCCGGCGCTTGAAGCGGACGCCGCCTTGGCATTTACTTTCCCCCCCTTTTTCAACATAGGCGCCAGGTACTGACCGGTGTAGGAATGCTCATGCGCAGCCACTTGTTCCGGGGTGCCGGTGGTAACGATGGTACCGCCCTTGTCCCCACCTTCCGGTCCCAGGTCAATGATCCAGTCAACCGTTTTAATGACATCGAGGTTGTGCTCGATGATGACGATCGTATTGCCGTGGTCGCGCAGTTTGTGCAGTACATCCAGTAACTGCTGGATGTCATGAAAATGCAGGCCCGTGGTCGGTTCATCGAGAATGTACAAGGTACTGCCGGTATCGCGTTTGGATAATTCCCGTGCCAGTTTAACCCGCTGGGCTTCGCCTCCCGACAACGTGGTCGCACTCTGGCCGAGCCCGATGTAACTGAGTCCGACGTCTATCAAGGTTTGCAGTTTGCGGGCGAGCACCGGCACCGCATCGAAAAACTCGCGGGCGTCTTCCACGGTCATATCCAGGACTTCATGGATATTGCGGCCCTTGTATTTCACTTCCAGGGTTTCCCGGTTATAACGCTTGCCTTTGCAGATATCGCAGGGCACATAGATGTCCGGCAAGAAATGCATTTCCACTTTAATGACCCCGTCGCCACGGCAGGCTTCGCAGCGGCCGCCTTTGACATTGAAGCTGAAACGCCCTGGTGTGTAACCCCGCGAGCGGGCTTCCTGGGTCCCGGCAAACAGTTCACGAATGGGAGTGAACAGGCCCGTATAGGTGGCCGGATTCGAGCGGGGCGTGCGGCCGATGGGGCTCTGGTCGATATCCACCACTTTGTCAAAGGTTTCCAGTCCGACGATGTTTTCATAGGGTGCCGGTTCATTGGGATTGCCGTTAATATGTTTGGCGGCATAGCGAAACAGGGTGTCGTTTATGAGCGTGGATTTGCCGGACCCGGATACCCCGGTAACGGCGGTCATTAAGCCGATGGGTATTTCCACGTTGACGTTTTTCAGGTTGTTGCCCGATGCGCCTTCAATGCGAAACACATTGTCTTTATCAAAAGGAACACGATGTTCGGGAACAGCAATGATTTTTTTACCGGACAAGTATTGCCCTGTTAACGATGTCGATTCCTGCATGACCTGTTGCGGAGTACCTTGCGCAATAATCTGTCCACCATGGACACCGGCGCCGGGACCTATATCCACGACATGATCCGCCGCCTGAATGGCGTCTTCGTCGTGTTCCACCACGATGACGGTATTGCCCATGTCGCGCAAATACACCAGCGTATTGAGCAGGCGTTGATTGTCGCGTTGGTGCAAACCAATGGACGGTTCATCCAGGATATACATAACACCCACCAGCCCGGCACCGATCTGGCTGGCCAGCCGGATGCGCTGCGCTTCGCCCCCGGACAGGGTTTCGGCACTGCGGTCCAGGGTTAGATAGTTCAGCCCCACATCGATGAGAAACTGTAGCCGCTGGCCGATCTCGTTGAGGATTTTTTCCGCGATCTCACCACGCCGGCCCGGCAGCTTCAATTGATCGAAAAACGCGTGAGCGTTTTCCACCGACAGTGCGGTGATCTGGGGCAGGGATCGGGTTTTAACAAATACATTGCGCGGCCCTTTGGCCAGGCGTGTTCCGCCGCAATCCGGACAGGGTTGTTGGCTCAGGTATTTGGCCAGCTCCTCGCGCACCACGTTGGAATCGGTTTCCCGGTAACGCCGTTCCATATTGGGAATAATGCCTTCAAAGGGTTGCTTGCGCCTGGTGACGCCGCCGCGATCACTGTGATAGGAAAACTCGACTTTTTCATCCTTGCTGCCATACAGGATAATGTCGCGGATCTTTTTCGGTAGTTTGTTAAAGGGTTTTTCGATATCGAATTTGTAGTGTTTGGCCAGCGATTGAATGAGTTGAAAATAATAGGCGTTGCGCCGGTCCCAGCCGCGAACCGCACCTGCCGGCAAACTAAGCTCGGGATGCAGCACCACGCGCACCGGATCGAAGAACTGTTTGCTGCCCAGGCCATCGCAGGAAGGGCAGGCACCGGCGGGATTATTGAACGAAAACATGCGCGGTTCCAGTTCGGGAATGGAGTATCCGCATTGGGCGCAGGCGAACTCTGATGAAAAAATAATGTCTTGTTTGTTGTTGGCATCCATGTAGGCGATGGTCGCGGTACCGCCGGTGAGGGTCAGAGCCGTTTCAAAGGAATCGGCGATACGTTGTTGCAGGTCGTGGCGAACCTTGAAGCGGTCCACGACCACTTCAATGGTATGCTTTTTATAAAGATCCAGCTCCGGCACCACATCCAGTTCGTAAATTTCGCCGTCGATGCGCGCCCGAATATATCCCTGTGAGCGCAGGTCGTTGAGCAGGTTGATATGTTCGCCCTTGCGGTTGCGTATCACCGGAGCCAGCAGCATCAGTTTGGTGCCTTCGGGCAGTGCCAGTACCTGGTCGACCATCTGGCTGACGGTTTGTGCATCCAGATCGACGCCATGGTCCGGGCACTTGGGGGTACCGGCGCGGGCGTAAAGCAAGCGCAAATAATCATAGATCTCCGTGATGGTACCTACCGTGGAGCGGGGATTGTGAGAGGTTGATTTTTGTTCAATTGAGATGGCCGGCGACAGACCTTCGATATGGTCCACGTCGGGTTTTTCCATCATCGACAAGAACTGCCGGGCATAACTGGACAATGATTCCACATAACGCCGTTGACCTTCGGCGTAGATGGTGTCGAACGCCAATGAGGATTTTCCCGACCCGGAAAGACCCGTGAAAACAATGAGTTTGTCCCGGGGGAGGGTTAATTCAATATTTTTGAGGTTGTGGGTTCGTGCGCCACGAATGTAAATCTTGTCCATCGTATTTCCCGCAAATAACAGAACCTGCTAATATACGTCGTTTTCAGTGTTAGACGCAAAGGGGCCGTAGTCAGTGACGCAGCAAAATCCGCCGCATAAAAGTAACAAACAAAAAAACAACATGTCCCCCACAGAGCGTAAATCAGTATATTCGTTGGCGGGTATTTATTCGCTGCGAATGATGGGGTTATTCATGATTCTGCCGGTTTTTGCGCTCTATGCGGAAAACCTGCGGGGTACCACACCGGCGCTGGTGGGGATTGCCATCGGCATCTACGGACTGACGCAGGCGGCACTGCAAATTCCTTACGGCATGCTATCAGACCACCTGGGACGCAAAAAGGTCATCGCCTTTGGCCTGTTGATGTTCGCGATCGGTAGCGTCGTCGCCGCCATGGCCGATTCTATTGGTGGTGTCATTCTGGGACGGGCACTGCAGGGCGGGGGTGCCATCGCCGCCGCCATTATGGCGCTGACCGCGGACCTGACCCGCGAAGAGCACCGTGTGTCCGCCATGACAACCATCGGTGTCAGCATCGGCATGGCGTTTATGGTATCGCTGATCGCCGGACCATTATTGGACCAGTGGATTGGTGTCGATGGTATTTTCTGGCTGACGGCGGTGCTATCGCTGTGCGGTATCGGGGTGCTTTATCTGGTGGTTCCCAATCCGGTGCACAGCAGTTTTCACCGTGACGCCACGTCCGCGCCGCAACAGCTTGGCTCGGTACTGCGGGATCCCCAATTATTGCGGCTTGATTTCGGGGTCATGATATTGCACATGACGCTAACGGCAACGTTTGTGGTGCTGCCGCTGGCGTTGCGGGACGTCGCCAAACTGCCAAGCAAAGACCACTGGATGGTTTATGCGCCGGTGATGCTGGTATCCATGGCGATGATGGTGCCCTTTGTCATTATTGCAGAAAGCAAGCGCCGGTTAAAAGAGGTGTTCGGCGCCGCTATCCTGACCCTGGCGATGGCCGAGGTTGTACTGGTGCTGGAACACAACAGTATTGCCGGTATCGTGTTTGCGTTGTTCCTGTTTTTTATTGCATTTAACGTTCTCGAGGCGACCTTGCCCTCGCTGGTGGCCAAGATGGTATCACCGGACCGCAAAGGTACCGCCATGGGCGTTTTTTCCAGTTCGCAGTTTCTGGGCGCCTTTATGGGAGGGATGATCGGCGGCTGGCTGCACGGCGCGTTTGGCATGGAAGCGGTGTTCGGTTTGGCCGCTGTAATGAGCGTGATCTGGTTCCTGGTGGCGTCCACCATGCAAAGTCCCCGTTACCTCAGCAGTTATATGGTCCGGGTGGGGGATGTGGACGAACGCAGCGCCAAGCGGTTGTCGGCGGAATTAACCGGTATTACCGGCGTCGCGGAAGCTGTTATTATTATCGAGGACGGTATTGCTTATCTGAAAGTGGATCTAAAGGCGCTGGACCGCGAAGCGTTGCAACAGTATTCGGTTGCATAAACCGCCGCTGAAGATGATAATTTGGTCAAATACAAAGGCATTGGCCACTAAATGACACGGGAGACTTGATTATGGCGCGTGGTGTTAACAAAGTGATTTTAATCGGCAACTTGGGCGCCGATCCTGAGGTGAAATATATGCCCAGTGGTGATCCGGTGGCCAATATTCGTATCGCCACCAGCGAGACCTGGAAAGACAAAAGCACCGGTGAAAACGTGGAAAAGACGGAATGGCACCGGGTTGTGTTTTTCAAGCGCCTGGCTGAAATCGCCGGCGAATATTTGAAAAAAGGCTCCAAGGTTTATATCGAAGGCCGGTTACAAACCCGTAAATGGCAGGGCCAGGACGGGCAGGATCGCTATACCACCGAAATCGTCGCCAATGAAATGCAAATGCTGGACAGCCGCGGTGGCAGTGCCCCTATGAATAACGCCGCTCCCAATGCAGACAGGCAGCCTGCCATGGCATCGGAATCTGGTGGTGGTGCCCCGGATTTTGATGACGATATTCCTTTTTGACACATTATTCCAACGAACAGTTTTCCGGCACACAGGGGTGATTACACCTCTGTAACCGGTAATCAATGGCTGGCGGCCGTGCATGTTCATTAAACGGTGCAGTGACACACTAATCCCGTGGCCCAGCCATCAGCCAGTTTTAGCGATACGATTCCTCAGCAACGAAACCGGGCAACCAACATGACCGATGAGAAGGCACCATCACCGCACAAGAAAAAGCCAGGCCGTTTTCAGTACCTGGTTTTAAAGGTGTTAGTGTTGATCGTACTCGCGTTGTTAATCGGGATGTGCAGTTTCAGATATATCAGCTGAATTCATTGTCATTGGTGGGGCGCGATTGCCGTCTCTTTATCCCCTGACTTCTCCAACGCTTTAATACCCGCCGGTGCGCTAGCGCACCTGACCTGTTCAATTGGTTGACGATCCAATCATATTACGATGAGTTTATCGTGCATTAGATGAGATCCTTGATCTGACCCGCGATGGCATAGCTGCCATTGGTATTGCTTTGTGTACGCACGACTTTGATGGTTGCATCCAGTGGCGCAATGGCTTTTTGCTCAGGCTTTATGGATATTTCGACAAGCGTGCCCGGTGTTATCCGGTGTTCACTGGTAAACAGTACTCCGCCCGCACTTAGGTTGACGCATTCACCGTAGTAGATATCCCGCGAACCCGATAACCGGTATTCTATTTTTGATTTGGTCTTGATACGAATAAACTCCCGTTTTTCTGAATAGTCCATAAATACTTAACCCCGATGGTTATAGTTGATCGTATTTTGATTACTAATTAAGCACAGTATGTGCCAAACGGACATGGCGGGTTCGCAGTAAACGGGCACGTAATTTTTCAGTCGATACAGCTAATGAACAGGGGAATATTTACTTAAGTAGTCAACAGCGGGGTAACCAGCTAAGCGCGCCGTGCTATAAAGATATAGCCAAATGACATAATATATACAATAGAATTTGTTTTTAGCGTATTAACGACATAGAA
Source organism: Gammaproteobacteria bacterium (assembly GCA_050116575.1). Lineage (GTDB taxonomy): Bacteria > Pseudomonadota > Gammaproteobacteria > SZUA-152 > SZUA-152 > JAKEGK01. Next base: position 19,320 of record JASFOJ010000049.1, read on the forward strand.
TGCCCAAGTTGTTGTCGAGACAATTGATTTTCAATACGCTTGCATGGCAACCATAATAAAGCCGGCCTGTCATAAAGACGGGGGCATCAAGCAGTCAGTGGCTGTTTTCAAACAGGCTGTTATTAGTTAAACAAGGAAGAGACCGGTTGTTGTTAGCCGGTCCGTTGACGAACGGGACGGCGATCGCAAACCGTCACGGAACACAATAGTGGGAACCTGGATTGAGATGAACGATACTACCATTATCAGTCAGCTCAATTACATTCGAAGTAACGATTCGTTGGAAACAAAAAACCTAGACAAGTCATCATCACCGGTTGTTGTGCAACGCGATAGCCATAATATTTCGCGTTCAAATATCAGTGAACCCGCCCTGAAGGTGCTTTACCGGCTCAAGAAAGCTGACTATGACGCTTACCTGGTGGGAGGTGGCGTGCGTGATTTGCTGCTGGAACGCCGACCCAAGGATTTTGATATCGTCACTGACGCATTGCCCGAAGACGTGGGCCAGTTGTTTCGCAACAGCCGGCTCATCGGCCGGCGGTTTCAATTGGTGCACGTTCATTTCGGCAAGGAAATTATCGAGGTTGCCACTTATCGTGGTCACGAAGAAGGCGGCGAAGAAAATAGCGCGTTACAGGGACGGCATATGCGAGACGGTATGCTGATCCGTGACAATGTGTTCGGCACCATCGAGGAAGACGCGTGGCGGCGAGACTTTACCATTAACGCGCTGTATTACAACATTCAGGATTTCAGCGTCATTGACTACACTGGCGGGTTGGAGGATCTGCAACAGAAACTGATTCGCATGATCGGTGATCCCCAGCAGCGCTATACGGAAGATCCCGTGCGAATGTTGCGGGCAGTGCGCTTCGCCGCCAAGCTGGGTTTTTCCATTGCTCCGGAAACGGAAAAGCCCATCTATGAGCTGGGCGATCGTTTATCGCATGTACCGCCGGCGCGGCTGTTCGAGGAAGTGTTAAAACTGTTTTTGAGCGGTCATGCTGTTGCCACTTACGAACTGTTATGCAAATACCAACTGTTCGACAAATTGTTTCCGCTGACTGCGAAAGTACTGCAACCCGACAATCCTGCCTGTGAAGATGCCGATGCATTTGTCCGCCAGGGATTGGCCAATACCGACGAGCGAATTGCGCAGGGCAAGCCGGTAACCCCCGCCTTTTTGTTTTCAGTTTTGCTGTGGTGGCCAATGAAGAACATGGTGGAGCAGGATATTGCCGATGGCATGCGGCATTTGCAGGCTTACCAACGGGCCGGCAGTGAAATCATCGCCAGGCAAACGGCGTTTGTATCCTTGCCCAAACGCTTTAGCATTCAGGCAAGGGAAATCTGGTCCCTGCAACCGCGGCTGCCCAACCGCGCCGGCAAACGGGCGTACCGATTACTGACATTGCCCCGGTTTCGCGCGGGTTATGATTTTTTGTTGTTGCGTGCGCAGTCCTGTGAGCCGGAGTTACAATCGATCTGTGACTGGTGGACCGAATTTCAGGACGCCAATGAAAAAACACGCTCAGCGATGTTGAAAAAAGTCCAGCCGCCACGGCGCCGCGGTCGCCGTCCCCGCAAGAAGCGTTAACCGGTTTACTGTTATGTTGGTTGCTCCATGACGGTGGCATATATTGGCCTTGGCAGCAATCTCGACGACCCCCGGCACCAGGTTCGCAGCGCCTGCGTCGAGCTGGCGGCGGTTGGCAATCTCCAATTTATTGCCGTATCGAGCCTGTATCGCAGTGCGCCACTGGGGCCCACCGATCAGCCGGATTATGTGAATGCGGTCGCTGAAATCGCTACGTCGTTGACAGCACAAGCGCTGCTGGATGTACTGCAGCACATCGAAAATAGTCACGGGCGTCAGCGCGGTGAGGTGCGCTGGGGGCCCAGAACGCTGGACCTCGATATCTTGTTGTTTGGAGAAAAAATAATCAATAGTGACCGGCTAACAATTCCCCATCCGGGGCTGTATGAAAGGCCGTTCGTCCTGTATCCTCTACAGGAAATCGCACCCGCGCTGGTGGTTCCAGGTCGCGGACCGTTGACGCAACTGATACAGTCGTGTCCGCGTGGGCGGTTGGAAAAGATTGGTCGTATCATGCTACCGGTTAATAACAACGATAATGAAACTCAACTATAGGTTTTAAACAAACATGACCAGCGCAGACTACCGGCGCTACATCGTGGTGGAAGGTCCTATCGGGGTGGGGAAAACCAGTTTGTGCCAGCGCCTTGCCGACCATTTGGGAGCGGAAACACTGCTGGAGCAAGCCGAAGAAAACCCGTTCCTTGAGCGTTACTATCAAAGCCCACGCCACGCTGCGTTGCAAACCCAGTTGTTTTTTTTATTTCAGCGGGCCCGGCAACTGCAGGAGCAGCGCCAGTCCGACATGTTCGCCGCGCCGGTTCGGGTGGCCGATTTTCTCATGGAAAAGGACCGCCTGTTCGCGCAAATTACACTGGATGACGATGAATTTCGCTTGTACGAGCAGGTGTATGCATCGTTGACCATTGACACGCCGCAGCCTGATCTGGTGATTTATTTACAGGCGCCGGTTACAACCCTGGTGGAACGCGTGAATAAACGGGGACGCCGGTTTGAACGTTATATAGAACCCGCCTACCTGCAGCAATTAACTGATGCTTATACGCGGTTCTTTTATTATTACAACGATTCGCCACTGTTGATTGTCAATGCGGCGGAGATCGACCTGGTGAATAACCAGCAGGACTTTGAACTTTTACTGGATCGCATTAATCAAATTAAAAGCGGCCGGCACTATTTTAATCCCGTTCCTTTTCCCGACCGGCGCAGCGTCTAGCATTTGCTTGTCATCACGTTTGTTTGGTGATCGTCCGTTTCCGATAAATATGGGTAAATTTGCATTATGTCAAAAGTAACCGTCTCATCATTGAAAAAAATGAAGCAGGCCGGCGAAAAGTTCGTTTGCCTGACGGTGTATGATGCCATGTTCGCCCAGTTGCTGGAATCGGCGGGCGTCGAGGTACTACTGGTGGGCGATACCCTGGGTATGGTGATTCAGGGGCACGACACCACGTTGCCGGTTACCGTTGACGATGTTATTTATCACACCCGGGCGGTGCGCCGGGGTGCCAGCAACGGCTTGATCATGGCGGACATGCCGTTCATGAGTTACAACGACCAGGCCGCTGCCGTGGCCAACGCCGGGCGCATGTTGAAAGAAGGCGGCGCCCATATCGTGAAACTGGAAGGGGGCGGCGCGTTCGTGCCCATGATTGAACAGTTGTCGCTATATGGTATTCCGGTGTGTTGTCACCTCGGGTTGTTGCCGCAGTCGGTGAACAAGCTTGGTGGTTACAAAGTCCAGGGCAAGGACCGGCAAAGTGCTGAAGTCATTTTGCAGGATGCCCAGCGGCTGGAACAGGCTGGTTGCGATATCATGTTGCTCGAATGCGTACCGCAGGACCTGGCCAAACAAGTGACCGAAGCCCTGCAAATCCCCGTGATCGGTATTGGCGCCGGCCCGCATTGTGATGGCCAGGTATTGGTACTGCAGGACATGTTGGGTATTACACCCGGCAAGCGGCCACGCTTTACCCACGATTTCCTGGCCGATACCGGTACTATCTCGGCGGCGGTGCAAGCCTATGTCAAGGCCGTCAAGTCGGGGACGTTCCCGTCACCGGAACAGAGTTTTACTTCCTGACGGTTAAGGTCCTGCCTGATCGAAAACGTAGTGGTCTTTATCCAGCAGATCATATTTCAACGCAAAGGCGCAAAGCTCGCTAATGTTAAATATTTTTCTGATAATATTTCCGCCAGGTAAAGCCGCCGCGACTACGTGAGTTAAAGATTATAGTCCGAGCTTGTAACCCTTTGCGTCCTGGCGTCTTTGCGTTAAAGACAACATTTAGTTAACGTATGCTTGTTATTGACTCAGTAAAACTATTGCGGGAACACACCAATATCTGGCGACGCACCGGCGATACCATTGCGTTTGTGCCCACCATGGGGAATCTGCATGAAGGCCACTTGAAACTTGTGGATGCGGCCGATGGTCAGGCCGATAAAGTGGTTTGCAGTATTTTTGTCAATCCTTTGCAGTTCGCTCCCGGGTCTGATTTTGAATCCTATCCGCGCACGTTGCAGCAGGATATTGAAAAACTCAAAGCACACCGTGTCGATTTGCTGTTTTGTCCCGGTGACAAGATTATTTATCCGGACGGGATGGCCGCTTCAACCAAGGTTACGGTTCCGGGCCTGTCGGATATATTGTGTGGCGCAAGCCGGCCAGGGCATTTCGAAGGTGTGACCACTGTGGTGGCCAAACTGTTTAACCTGGTGCAGCCGGATGTGGCGGTGTTTGGTGAAAAAGATTACCAGCAATTATTGATTATCAAGCGGATGGTGGATGATCTGTTTTTGCCCGTGCGCATTATGGGTATCGAAACCAGCCGTGAGGCCGACGGCCTTGCCATGAGTTCGCGCAACAATTATTTATCGGATGATGAGCGCCGGGCAGCAAGTGTGTTGTATGAAACGTTGCAACGGGTTGCCGGTCAGCTTGGTCAGCAGGGGCAGATAACCTCGGAAGCCATTCAAACTCTGGAAACCGACGCCATTGAGCGACTAAAAGATGCCGGTTTTAAGCCGGACTATGTACGCATCTGTGACGCCGAAACATTGTCGTCGCCAAAAGATACAAACCATCGATCTTTGCGTGTGCTGGCAGCGGCGTGGCTGGGTAAGGCGCGGTTGATTGATAACGTGCCGGTGAAATAACTGCCGGGGCCATCATTCTACGCCGCAATACCGGTGTTAACCGGTATTGCGCATACCAGTGGCGATTCCGTTAATGGTGCGCAACAGCGGGTTCAGCCACAGTTGCCGGTCTTCTTCGCTAAGGGATTCGTTGCGGTAGCGTTTTAACAGTACGATCTGGATATAGTTGAGGGGATCAAGATAGGGATCGCGCCGTGTAAGCGACAGCGCGAGTGTTTCGTTGTCTTCCAGCAACGTTTGTTGGCCGGCGACGTTTAATACCTGCAAGACCGTGCGTTCATATTCGTCACGGATTAATTGAAAGATTTTTGTACCTACCGTCTTATCCTCGCACAGTTTGGAATATTCGCGGGCGATATCAATTTCCGCCTTGAACAATGCCATTTGTGTATTGCTGAGCATGGCACGAAAAAACGGCCACTCCTGGTACATCTGCTGCAATTTGGCCAGCCGCAGAGGATCATTGCCGCGCCATTGTTCCAGGGCGCTGCCGATTCCATACCACGCCGGCAGGGTGTGCCGCGATTGCGCCCAGCCGAATACCCAGGCGATGGCGCGTACCGAAGACTTGGAACGGTCGGTTTTTTTGCGGTGTGACGGCCGTGAACCGATATTCAACAGGCTGATTTCATTCACCGGTGTGGCTTCGTAAAAATAATCGAGAAAACCTTCCGTCTGATCGGTAAGGCCACGATAAGTTTTTTCTCCGGTTTCGGCCAGTTCGTCCATAATGGCGAGGTAATCCTTGCGGTCTGCGATTGCTGGCGTGACGAGATTGCTGCTGGCCTTGAGCAGGCCACTGACACCCATAGTCAGTTCATAAGTCGCGGTGTTAACGTTGGTATATTTAAACGACAGGACTTCGCCCTGTTCGGTGAATTTAATTTTGCCCTTTACTGTCCCCTCGGGTTGGGACAGGATGGATTCGTAAGTGGGTCCGCCACCGCGGCCGATGGTGCCGCCGCGGCCGTGGAACAAGCGGCTTTTTACCTGACGTTGCGTCATTAAGTCGGTGACCTTGACCTGGGCCTCGTAAAGATTCCACGCAGAAGCCACGATACCGCCATCCTTGCAGGAGTCGGAGTATCCCAGCATCACTTCCTGCAAATTACCGGACGCTTTCAATAGCGACATATAAGTGGGATTGTCAAGCAGCGTGGTTAATACCGGTTCGATGTGTTCCAGGTCTTCGATGGTTTCAAACAGCGGTGAAACGATAATGTGGCAGTACCATTGATCATCATTGCTCTTGCCGGCCAGTCCCGCCAGGTGTGCCAGCGTCATGACTTCCATCACGTGGCTGGCCGCATGGGTCATGGAGATGACATAAGTCCCAAGCGCCTTGTTACTGAGTTCGGCGCGCATGTCAGCGATGACCTGAAACACCGCCAGGGTTTCCCGCGTCGGGTCGCTAAAGGATGCGATTTTTAAATTGCCCGGTGCCGGTTCGGCAATCACCTGCGACAACACTTTCAGGCGCTGCGTTTCATCCAGTTTGTCATAATCAATGGAATACTGTTTCAGTATTTCCGTGACCGCTTCGGTGTGACGGGTGGATTCCTGTCTGACGTCAAGGTGCAGTAAATAAAAGCCGAACGTTTCCACCAGGCGGATCAGCTCCTGAAGTTCCTGGTTGGCGATCGCCCGGTCACCGTGGCTGATCAGCGAATCGCGAATGAGCTGCAGATCGTGTAAAAATTCGGTTTCGTTACGGTAACGATGTTCGCGCACATCCGCGGCTATTTCCCCGTTATCTTCCAGCCGCCCATTGATGTACTGGAGATTTTGTTTCAGGCGATAGCGCATTAACGCCAGTTTGCGGCGATAGGGTTCGGTGGCAAAACGGTTGGGTTTGTCGGGAAACGCATTGGCGCACAGGTGTTGGGAATTGGCCAGGCTATAAAGCAGGTCTTCGCTGGGTGTGCACAGATTGATGGAATGGGTGAGTGTGCCGATGAGAACCTGAATTCGTTCCAGGTACTGTGATAACACCGCGCGCGATTGCAGCCATAGCGCCATCTCCGTGGTCTGAGGTTTGACGTTGGGGTTGCCATCACGGTCGCCGCCGATCCAGGAGCCAAAATGCAGGAAACTGGGAATGGTGACGGCCGGATTTTCGCTGTGCAGGTCTACGTCGTAAACTCGCGACACGGCTTTTTCCATTTGCTGGTAAATCTGAGGCACTGTCTCGAACAGGCATTCGCGAAAATAGGACAGCCCGTAGACCACTTCGTCACGTACCTGTGGTCGTGATGCGCGGACCTCGTCCGTTTTCCACAGGATCTGGATAAGGTTCTCGAATTGTTGAATGCAGTCGTCGTATTCATCCTTGGTCAGATTGTTTTCGTTGAGCCGCTTGTTGATGGCGGTTATTTTTCGTAACAGATCACGCACCGTGCGGCGTTTGGATTCCGTGGGATGGGCGGTAATGACCGGATGGTAGTGAAGCTCGTTGAGTATGGTTTGCAACTGGTCGAGGCCGACGCCTGCATCGCGCAGGTCACGCAGCGTTACTTCGAATGAACCTAGCCAGCCTGGTCCTTCATGGATGCTTTCCTGGTGGCGTCGAAAATGCTGATGGGTTTCCTCGGCAATGTTGACCAGGCTAAAATAAATGCTGAACGCTCTTACCACGTGTGACAGCCGGTCCGGGTCAAGGTTTTCTATGATTCGGTTAAGCTGTTCGCGTTGATCGGCGTCATCCTGTTTGCGCATGGCAATAAATCCCTGGCGCAATGATTCCACCGCGTTGAATACATCTTCGCCTTCCTGGGTGCGCACCACATCACCGAGCAAAGTCCCTAGTACTTTCACCAGTGAGCGTAACGATTTGTCGTGAGACTGATTTAGCATGAAGAAAAATCCTTGACCATGTTGCCTGCTGCTGTCTGGAGCAGGAAGCCCCTTTATTGTTGTGTACTGTCGGCACTCATTATAAGGTTAGCTGTCGAAATTGGTGCTGACGATTCCAATATACCTTGCCCGTTACACTGCCATTTGGCGGTGGGCGCGTGAGGTATCTGGCTTTGTTTCACACGGTTTCGAGACCCCTTTTTTTCCGGTGCCCATCAGGATATTTTGGGGCTATAAAAAAAGAGCGTGGATTATACCTTGTTAGATCGCAATTTTTTACTAAAATGCGGTATTTTTTCGATAACACTATGAAATTTATGGCAATTTGGGTATCGGGCGTGTCGTGCCCGAGGCTATTGCAGGTGCTTGTCGCCAGCCGCCACACTATCCTAAGATGCTCAATTTCAAATAGTTAGGAATAACCCGTGAAAATCCTGGACCGACTACCTCTGTGGGGCATTGCCCTGCTCGCACTGGCCATGGGTACCGCCCCGTTGGGTTCGCAACCGCACCTGATGCAGAAAATACTGATGTTGGCCGCCGGTAACCTGACAACACCCATTGATATCTTCGACCTTTTTCTGCACGGTATTTTTCCGCTGTTGCTGGTGGTCAAGCTGCTAAGAATGTGGCTGCTGCGGTTGTCTGCCCATAACAATTAATCGCAGAATGGATAAAAACGGCACCCTGCCGGTAACCTACAACATTGTTACCTGCAAGGTGCCGTTGGGCGGGCGGCGTACCCGGCAAACGCGAAACGAAAATGGTTTCCCTGTTACCCGGGAATTGTCAATTGCCGTGCTATTTATGAAACAGGCGCTGCAATTGGTAGGGGAAGGTGCCACAGGCATTATGGCTGTCGGTGCCGCAGGATCGAGTGTTAAACAGCGCATGGACCGGGCACCAGCCAATGATTCCCGACAGCAACGGTATAATCCCGATTAATGGCAACGTAGCGAGCCACATATTGATCGACGAAAACTCGGCGACGAACCAGACGCCGATCAGTGCCGCGCCGATAATGATGCGCGCAGTTCTGTCGATGGCGCTGATATTTTGCAGAGGGTGGTTGTGCTGCAGAGATTTATCAATGAATTGGACCATAATTTGATCTCCTGTTGTAAACAGCTCCGCGCGTTATTGCCCCCATTGTTGTTCCGTAGTGGTGTATCTTTTTATGGATTGATGCTGCAACTTTGTTAATTCAATAACTGCCTAAACAGCAAATGT
>JASFOJ010000050.1:0-27441 GCA_050116575.1 Gammaproteobacteria bacterium
TTCATGTTTTTCCTTGCCAGAAAACAGAACACGTTTTTGAGTGAGCAAACAAATGATTTTTCCCTTATTTTATAGTATTTTTGCGTTTTCAGTGGGCATTTTTACCCACACTAATCCGCGTAGACCCGAGAAACTTAATAAGCTAGAGAAAATTGAAATCGAGGCTTGCAATAAACTTAGCGCATAACAATGCGCTCGTGTGGGACGGCTTGCTTCGCTGCGCTGCCCCACCGCTTAACCGATATAAATCTACAAGATGAATATCCAAGACCAGTTAAGTGAGGCAATAGACAACGAAAAACTCGAACTTGTCGAGGAACTCCTAAAGAAAGGAGCAGATGCTAATAAGCTTAATAAATTGAATGAAACTCCTTTAATGGTTGCAGCAGAATGCGATAGCACGGAAATTATTCAGCTTTTATTAGCATATGGTGCAAAAATTAATAAACAAGGACATGAAGGTAATACTCCTTTGCATTGTGCAGTTAATTTATCAATTGACGGAACAATACAAAGTGGTGGGGCTCCTGGAGATGAGCCAACTGACATAATAATATTTTTATTAGAAAATGGAGCCGACTTACATGCAAAAAACAACAGCGGTAAAACACCGATAGATTGGGCGCATGATTTTAAGTCGGAAAAAATTGTTAAATTACTTAAAAAATACGATTTATAACCAGGCCTTCCATTTGACTTCGGCGCTGACGCGCCTACGCAAATGAAGGCAGGCGTTATGTGCAGTAAAATTAAATTCAATATCGAGCTAAGCTTATGGCCTCAATAGTAATATTCATTGCTGCGATCATCATTTTCATTAGCTTAGAGTTCTATAGAGGTAGAGAAATAAAAGGGGTCAAGTATCATATTGACGTTACAAATTTAGGTCGTTACTATTCTTTCCATGCCGCGCCCTCTCCGAATAGAATACGAAGATGCCTATTTGAAGAAGATAGCTATCAGCTCCAGCTTTCACGCTATATTCACCGAAACCCTATCGAAGCAGGTGTTGTGAATTGGTTGGAAAACTACGCATGGAGCAGTTACCCTTATAATGTAAGTAAGCTGTCTGCACCAGAATGGCTTCATCGTGACGAAATTTACCAACAGCTATCGGTAAATTCCCGTCAGCGGGAAAAGTATCGAGCTTTTGTAGAATTAGGTGTTGATGACGAGATTGCTGCTTTCTACGGTAAAGACAACCAAAGCCCCTATTTAGGCAGTGATGCCTTTCGCGATTAGGCTTACGGGCAACGGCAGACTGACGAAAGCGAACTGAACCGATAAACCATACAATCTTTTCGGCCAAACGTTGATCAGGTGATGGATACGGTCGCTAGAGACTTCAAAGTCAATGTAGATAGCATCACAAGACGTCAACGAGGGAGAGTGGATGAGAATATTCCACGTTGGGTTATTATGTACTTTGCTCGCGAGATATGTGGTCTTAAATTGCAAGAAATCGCCACTTGTTTAGGATTGAAGCGAACCGGAAGTATACCGACGACGATTATGAAGCTTAAATTACGAATGGCATCTGATGCTAAATTGGCTAGGAAAGTGGGCAAGATAAAGCGTGAATATGATACTTGACCCCTCTTCTTTTCAAATCCATGGACTATGGCGCGGCTAGATCCAGAAAAAAGAGAAATGATGGTTAATTTAGTTACTGGGTTTAAGATTGAAATAACTGACATTAGATTTAAGGAAAAAATGAGTCAGAATCGAGATATCAAAGTCCGGGAAAACATAATTAATGAACTTGAAACAAAAAATACATCTATGTCTCGGAAAGTATCGAAAATTATGAGAGATAAAACTGAGTTATAACAATGGGCTAAACACCGCAGGGGTTTCAACCCGTGCTCAGACCGCTAGTTGCGCCGCTGCACTCTCGCAGCCAGTGGCTGGCTAACCCAAGCGTTAAATACTAAAAGGAAAAAATGACAAGTTTGACATTTCTGCTGATCCTATTTGCAAACACTATTGAAGCTAAAGAAATAAAAATCCACATCCGTTTCGACAACCATACCCATCCTCCTGTTATCAGGCCACTTTGACTATTGCTGACTGTTTTCGATTCAGTGCTGACAATACAGCCTTGAGTGAAGCGCTAATGGTATCGTGATCAAACGCTGCGCCAATGATACGCCGGCCGTCGATATTGAGTTGCACATAGGCCACCGCCTCGGCATCGGTGCCTTCACCAATGGCATGTTCAACGTAATTCACCACGCTGACTTGCTGGTCACTGTGTTTTTGCCAGGCGTCGACAAAGGCGGAGATCGCACCTTCACCTTCACCATGAATGATTTGTTCCTGGCGACCATCATGGATACGCGCCTCGATCATGTCATGCCCGTTTTTGTCGATATTATAACCCTGCAGGGTAACCGGGGTATTATCCATGACATAATAGTCTTGGAACATCTTATATATAGCAGCGCTATCGACCTCCCCTGCCTGTGTTTCACTGATCTGCTGCACAAGACTGGCCAGTTCGGTTTGCACCCAACGGGGTAAATTCAAGCCGTAATCTCGCTCCATAACAAAGGCCACACCACCCTTGCCCGATTGACTGTTAACCCGGATCACCGCTTGATAATCCCGCCCCAAATCTTTTGGATCTATAGGCAAATAAGCCACTTGCCACGGTTCATCATCTTTTTGCTGATGCAGGCATTTACGAATTGCATCCTGATGACTGCCGGAGAAAGCGGTATACACCAGATCACCAATCCACGGGTGACGTGGACTGACCGGCATACTGGTGCACTCTGTCACGACATGAATGATCTCATCGGGGTTCGATAAGTCAAGCTCAGGGGCCACACCCTGACTGTATAAGTTCATGGCCATGGTGACGATATCCATGTTGCCGGTCCGCTCACCATTGCCTAACAAGGTACCTTCCACCCGATCGGCCCCGGCCAGTACTGCCAACTCTGCTGCGCCCACTGCACATCCGCGATCGTTATGCGTATGTACCGATAACATAATACTGTCACGTCGACTGACGTGCGTCGCAAAGTATTCCACTTGGTCAGCAAATACATTAGGTGTCGCTACTTCTACGGTAGATGGCAAATTGATAATGCACTTGTGTTCCGGTGTAGGTTGCCAGATATCGATGACGGCATCACATACCTCAACAGCATAATCCATCTCGGTGCTGGTAAAACTCTCTGGTGAATATTCGAAGGTCCACTCGACCTCGGGATACTTCTCCGCCTCCTCACGAACCCACCTGGCGCCACGCTGGGCGATGGCCTTTACGCCTTCCCGGTCCATGCCAAATACACGTTCCCGTTGCACAGTTGAAGTCGAGTTGTAGACATGCACGATGGCGCGCTTGATACCAACAAGTGATTCGAAAGTACGTTTGATCAATTGTTCGCGCGCCTGCACCAACACCTGCACAGTCACATCCTCGGGAATTTGATCTGCTTCGATCAACCAGCGCACAAAATCAGAGTCATGTTGACTTGCCGAGGGAAAGCCTACTTCGATTTCCTTAAAACCCAGCTTGACCAGCAAGGCCCACAGGCGACGTTTTTGCACCACGGTCATGGGCTCTAGCAGGGCCTGGTTGCCATCACGCAAATCCACACTGGCCCAGCGCGGGGCCTGCGCGATGGTCCGGTTCGGCCACTGCCGGTTAGGTAAGTTCACACCCGCTGCTGGGCGATATCTGCTGTGATCAAAGGCTTTCATTTTCCATTCCTCGCTTATCGCACGGACCACTAGGATCATGACTCGCATCGATCGCCACGTCTGGTATCGGCTTTGATCTGGCCTGCCCTCGTGAGGCGGGCTTTTTGGAGTCATTCGGCCCTGTTGGGCCATTAAAATGCTTCTTTGTAAGAAGTATTGAAAGATTACACCATTTTCCGCGCGATTTTCCTGCGAATTCATACGTGATTAGGCGCTTGATTAATAGATTATTGCTGATATATTCGGTTTTATGGCAGACAGTTCTAACACGTCCAAATCAGGCGACAACAGTAGCCTCGATCGCTATGATCGAAAGATCCTCGAGATCCTCCAACAAGACGGTCGCATCAGTAACCAGGACCTGGCCGACAAGATTGGCCTGTCCGCCTCACCCTGCCTGCGGCGGGTCCGAGCCCTGGAAGAAAGCGGCATCATTAGTGGTTACCGCGCCTTGTGCAATGCCAAAAAACTCGGCCTGACTCTCACCGCGCTGATTCATATCGCTATGGACCGCCATACCCCGGAACGCTTCTCCAACTTTGAAACAAAGATCAGCGAATTACCTGAAGTCATGGAATGCCTGCTCATCACCGGCCAAACGGCCGACTATCAATTGAAGGTCATTGTGGAAGACATGGATGCCTACCAGGTTTTATTACTAAACAAGATCACTCGCATCGAGGGTGTCAGTGGTGTGCAGTCCAGTTTTGTCATGCGAAGAGTGGTGGATAAGACGACCTTGCCGATTTTATAAGGTATTCCACGCTACAAAAATCCGGCCATTGCAGGACAAGTCATTAGACAAAATGGTAAAAGCGGTTGAGAAAACTATTAAAGGATACCCCCCCCTGGATGCCGCTGCGCTACATCCAAGCTACTTGTTGGACTGCGCGGACTATAAATGCTTATAGGCTAGTCAAAACAGGTTGTATATACAACGTTTGTAGAGTATACTGTACGGCATGTTTGATAGATGCCTGTACTTCAATGTAAATGCCTTAGCTCGTGTAGTGAACAAGAAATGGGCTAAAGCATTTGAGCAATACAAACTTTCGCCTCCCCATGGCTACACGCTGCGTGTTGTGTTGTCCAACCCTGGCATTTCACAAAAGCAACTTGCTGATGAACTACGGTTAGAGAAATCAACCATTACACGGTTTGTTGATGTGTTACAGAAAAAGGGATTTGTTGTAAGAAAGAGGGGCAACACTGACGATGCCCGTGAACTAAGCATTTATGCTACTGAAAAGGCAAAGGCAATTCACGCGGAATTGGAAGAACTAGGAAATATCTTATATAAAGCTATGGTCTCAAAAATTGGGGCAGAAAACCTGAAACTACTGGTTAGCGAGCTTCGTAAAAGCACCAAGAAGATCGAGTAGCATTTTTTTAGCAATTTGGTTGTATTTACAACTTTTTTAGGAGACAAGCTATGTTAATCACTGAAAAAGCAATTACTGGCTCTGAAAATACAAATATCAAAGCTTCAGATCCATTGGCGGCACTAATTGAGTTCTATCGTGCCTTTAACAGCAGAGATCTTGAGTTAATGTCAAATAACTGGGAAAAAAGTGACGAAGCAAGTATGTCGAACCCATTGGGCGGAGTAAAACGAGGATGGGCTGCAATACAAGAAGTATACTCGAATATATTTAATGGAAAAAGCAAAGTGTATGTGGAGTACTACGATTACACAATACACCGATCAGGCGTTATGTTTTGTGCGGTAGGTCGTGAAAGAGGCTACTTTCAATTGGGGGAGCAGAAAATCGATCTTGCCATACGAACCAGCCGCACGTACCGTATGGACTGTGGAAGATGGCATCAAATTCACCATCATGGTTCAATTGACAATCCAAGCTTATTGACAGCATACCAAGAGGCTGTACTGGGCAAACAAATCGCCTAACATGGCAAATGTACTCGGTCGGTAAAAAGCATCGCTCGTTCCTCGCAATGTTTTTCACGCCGGTGGATTGCACCGTTTGAGGCTGTAGAAAAACTCCAGAATTGGCGCTTTTTTCGGAGCTTCAGTTGTTTAGTAAAAAGCTAAGTTTGGGTATAAATATCAACATAGATATACACAGAGGCTATATAGCAAGCTATTTACACCAATCCCAGGGTTGCTTCAAAATATCGACAATATTTAGTTAGAGGTCATCTAAATAATTTAGGTATGCCAAAAAAGAGGTCTTCTACAGTCTCGCTAGCTCTAATAGTAAGCGGGAGTTTGAGAAATGGAAACTATACAGTTAAACCACAGTCACCATCATGCCAGAAATAAAAATATCCAGTATGTTTTCTGGCGCACGACATTGACGTACCGATGAACATAGGCAGCCTATTTAGGATTAATGTTGCAAGTGTCATTAAAAATATAAAGTCAGATTTAATACCAGCGGCATCATCCAGGTGGAGCGGCAACAATTTATGTAACCAAATTCTTTACCATGGGTTACACCACGCCAAGATGACAGGAAAAGACATATTGTGTGGCTTTGCACATTTACCGGCATTGCCAGAACAGGTAATTTCTCAGTGGCCGGATGTACCTTTCATGCCGTTGGAAATGATGCGGAAAGCAATTGAAATCGCGGTAAGAAATTTAGTTTATCAGCATGAGCGGGGGCACACATAACGAGCGTATAACCATAGATGCTTTTTTCGGTCGCAACGCTCTCGAAAAAAATACGCGAATTACCATTGTCGTTGGATACAATCAAGGCCCAAGCCACAGGAAATATCACTAAATGAATAAAATTGTCGTATTTGGGAAGCCTGGAGGAGGAAAATCAACGCTGAGCAAAAAGCTTTCTGCCGAAACGGGCATCAAGTTGTATGCGCTGGATTTAATCGAGTATAAGAAAAATGGTGAACGGGTTTCACCAGAAGTGTATTCGAAAAAGCATGCTGACCTGATAAGCACTGACTACTGGATAATTGAAGGGCTAGGTACATTAGAATCTTTTTGGTTGCGGATAGATGCCGCCGATACTCTCATTTATGTTGATTTGCCGTATTCAGTTCACTACTGGTGGGTTACCAAGAGGCTGCTAAAGAGCTTTTTTGTAAAGCCTGAAGGGTGGCCTGAAGGCAGCTCGGTTTTGAAAGGCACATTGGCGAGTTGGAAATATCTGCGCTTATCCCCCAAGTTTTGGACTCCTGAGCTGTTCGAGAAAATTCAGTATCGTGGTAAAGGCAAAAATATTTACAGAATTACATCGGTTAAAGAAATTAATAATTTTGCTACGCAGTTTAATTGTACAGATGTTCGCATATAACGTGCGTTATCGGAGCTGGCGCTCAAAATAATGTGGAAAGAATGGTTGAGGCTATATCGCATGGTATTGGTGGCCTTGTCGGAACATTGGCTTCGGCAGCTATTGTGTGGAAGAAGGTAATTCGACTTAAAAATGGATATGAAAACTCACCGGAGATCAAAAATATTTCGTTTTAGTTTTACTGCTATTTTTTATCTACCAATTTTTTTAGCAAAACTGGCAGGCGCTGGGCCCTGGATCGAACGATGAGTGAATTGAAGTTCCGCGAAGCAACGATCAACGATGCTTCGGAAATCGCCCGAATTGTTAACGCATCCTATCGTCCCAAGCGGGGCGCGGAAGGGTGGACACATGAGTCTGGCTTGGTAGGCGGAGAGAGAACCAATGCAGCGCAAGTCGAGGTACTCTTGCGCCGCTCGGTAATTCTCCTCGGCGTTCATCAGTTGAATATCGTGGCATGCGTCCAAATCGAACTTAAGGGCCGGGACGCCCATATCGGAATGCTTGCGGTCATGCCGGCGATGCAGTCCACCGGTATCGGAAGCGCATTGCTGGCCCATGCTGAGGCACACGCAGCGACTGCACTGAAGGCTGAACAGTTTGTGCTAGTGGTGGTCGAGGCACGATCCGAACTTATCGAGTTTTACGCGCGGAGGGGTTACGAGCAAGCGGAGCAAGGGCTCCCTTATCCCACTCACGCCGGTGTGGGCACGCCGCGACGTGGAGAATTGGGCCTTTCTATATTGCGTAAGCGCTCTAACACCGCGCTCAACCGGAAGCGAAAAAGCACCGCGCCGGTTGACGAGTACGTTGGCCATACAAAGAACCTGTGCGATGAACCACCTCAATGAATCGCTCCGTCAGGAGCTTCTGGCCATGTCAGAGGCGGATCTTTCTGTCAGACAAGAACTGATAGAAGATGGGGAACTGACCAAGTACGGCTATCATCCCCGCATGGAAGCGGTGCATAAGACCAACGCGTCTTGCCTCAAGACCGTCATCGAGCAGCATGGGTGGCCCGGAAAAAGTTTGGTAGGAGAAGATGGCGCAAATGCGGCTTGGCTTATCGCGCAGCATGCGATTAGTGACCCTCCGTTCATGAGGCAATGCCTGTCACTGCTTAAACGCGCCGCATTGGAAAATGAGGTACCTCGATGGCAGGGAGCGATGCTGGAGGACAGGATTCGGATGTACGAAGGCGAGGCACAGGTATACGGCACGCAATTTCAACCCGATGAAGACGGAAATTTCGTGCCTTACAAAATCGAGAATCCCGAAAGTGTCAATGATAGACGACGGGCAGTAGGATTAAATAGCCTAGAAGAGAGACTGGCAGAGATACGCGAGCAGACGGCAGTTGAAAAAATACCACTGCCTGGAGACTGGGAAAAACAATACGAACGGTGGCTTCGGTCGGTTGGCTGGCGCGACTGACCGCCATGCAAGGCCCGATAATTCGTTCCAGCCGGCCCGCAATCACGTCGCTTCTTGCGTCGCATTGCGATAGTGGATGGTTTAAATTTTTTGCCCGGAGTGGGCAGGAGGAAAAGAGACACATGGATCAATTGCCAGTATTTGCTGAGTCAGTACCTGCTATTGAAGGAAAGACAATCTACCCAGAACCATTTGCATCAAGGGTAAAAGGGAGAACAAAACGTAAATTAGGCAATTATTTTGGTTTGACTAATTTTGGAGTTAATTTAACCAGTTTGACGCCCGGCTCTGTAACAGCACTATTACACCACCATTCGAAACAAGATGAGTTTATTTATATTCTAGAAGGAACTGCCACGTTGGTTTTGGGCAAAGAAGAGCATTTAATGAATGCTGGTGATTGTTTTGGCGTCAAAGCTGGAACCGGCATCGCGTGTCAGCTAATCAATAAATCAAATGATATTGTAACACTTTTAGAAATTGGAGATCGATCACTGGGAGACGAAGTTGAATATCCCAATGATGATCTAAAAGTTGTTTTATCGGAAACCGGCGAGTGGAAAGTAACTCACAAAGACGGCAGCCCCTACTAAAAAGCCCGGTTAACCAAGAGTTAAAGGGTTCAAGTTGCCCCCTTTTCTCGTGAGCCCTTTTACTGTCTATTTTCCGGTTTTGCGGTCAAGCAACCACATCATGTAGCGATTCATCGATAATAATACGGCTCAGGTCGATTCCTTCCAGTTCGGCGTTGATCACGTGCCGGATTTCAGGAGGTTTGGCGAGGTGACCAAGTTCCGGGTTTGCCAGGTTAAGTAGTTTGCGAACGCTATAGTATTCGCGCTTGTCGTTCATGATCAGCAATATCACTGGTTTGAGATGGTGTTGGTCGTTTACTGACACCACCACCCCCACTTCACCGCTGTTGAGCTCCACTAAGCTGCCCACAGGGTAGATACCCAGGCATTTGATAAATTGTTCCACCAGCTTTTGGTCAAAGTAGTCCGGCACGAATTGAAACATACGGCTTAAGGCCTCGTGGGGCGTGAGGGGCTCATGGTATACCCGGCTGGTGGTGATGGCGTCATAGGTATCCACCACCGACACAAGTTTGGCCAGGTATTGAATTTGTTCGGCTTTGCGGCCGTGAGGATAGCCGCTGCCGTTGTTTCGTTCATGGTGGGATAGCACGATGTCCAGTGCATCCTGCGGAAAATCGCTATCTGTTTTCAGCAGTTCATAGCCATAGACGGGATGGCGTTTCACTTCTTCGAATTCCGCGGCTGTGAGCTTACCCGGTTTGTCCAGTATGGCGAGCGGCACCTTCATTTTACCAATATCGTGGAAGAGTGCGCCGAATCCCACAATATTCAACTGTTCACGGCTTAACTGGCAAAAGTTGCCAAACGCCAGGGCAATGATGCAAACATTTAATGAGTGGTTGGCGGTATATTCATTTTTGTCCTTGAGGTTGGTGAACCACACCAGGGCATGCGGATTTTTGATAATACAGTCAACCATGTTATTGACCAGCGTCCGGGCCTTTTTGGTGTCAATGGTGTGCCCAAGCCGTGCTTCGTGCAAAATCTGGCTAATATACCCCTTGGTGTTAAGATTGATTTTTCGTGCCCGTGAAAGATCCTGTTTGAAACTGTTGTAGTTGACGGCATCCCGGTGGTGAAAAGCATTGCCTTCTTGGTGATTGATGTTAACAACCGTTTCTTCTTTTTTTGCCGGCTTGGTGCTTGCGCCCGGTATGGGTACCACCGATTCTTCTTCATCCACGAATACATACTGGCAGCTATCCCGCAGCCGGTCTAATAACGAATGTGAGTCAATCAGAAATCCCTGGAAGACAAACGGTGACTCCAGCCAGGGTCGGTCCAGTTCGGAGACATACATCCCCAGTGTCAAATCCTGTGTGTTCAGCCGTACTGACATGGTTTATCGTTAACCTTAACCTTATGCGTTTACAAAGTTAGCGGATGTTACGCTTAATATCCGACTCGTCATCCTCGATGGAAAGTTCACCTGAGTCCTGCCGGGAATGGCTTTTTGCCAGGTTTATCCGCAGCGTCAGATTGTTGCGGGAATTGGCGTTGCGCAAGGCTTCTTCCTCCGAGATTTTTCCTTGATTGAACAGCTCAAACAACGCCTGATCGAAGGTATGCATACCCTGCTCCGTATTGTGTTCCATCACATCGGTTAGCTTGTCAAACTCGCCTTTCTGGATCAGTTCGGCGATATAAGGCGTGTTCAGCAGTAATTCCACCGCCGGTACGCGCTTACCATCCACTCCGATAATCAAGCGTTGGGAAACAATGGCCCGCAGGTTCAGTGACAGGTCAACCAGCAACTGGTGATGGGCGGATTCCGGAAAAAAGTTAACAATGCGGTCCAGGGTCTGTGAGGCATTGTTGGCGTGCAGCGTCGACAGGCATAAGTGGCCGGTTTCCGCATAAGAAATAGCATGCTGCATGGTTTCACGATCACGTATTTCACCGATCAAGATAACATCCGGCGCTTCGCGCATGGCATTTTTCAGCGCGTTACTATATGACAACGTGTCGATACCGACTTCCCGCTGATCCACAATCGACTTGGCATTTTTATGGATGTATTCCATGGGATCTTCGATGGTAAGAATATGCCCGGTGGTTTTTTGATTGCGGGAATCGATCATCGATGCCAGGGTTGTGGTCTTACCGGAGCCCGTCGCGCCTACGATCAGCACCAGACCCCTTGGTTCCATGATCAGCTTTTGCAATATCGGTGGCAGGTGTAGCTCGGAAATAGTGGGTATATGAGACTTGATATAGCGAATCACCATCGCCAGCTCGCCCCGCTGGCGAAATATATTTATACGAAACCTTCCCGTACCGGGCATAGAAATAGCGAGGTTCATTTCCAGATTGGCTTCAAAGGATTCAATTTGCTGTTCATTCATCAGGGAATAGGCAATATTCTTGACTACACCGGGCTGCAGCGCCGTTTGGCCTACCGGTGAGGTTTTGCCCTCGATTTTAATATTTACGGGCGCTCCGCTACTGAAGAACATGTCAGAAGCGTTTTTGTCCACCATCAGTTTCAGATACTTATTAATGTCGATCATAACGTTAGTTGCCTCGTTTAACCGCTATCGGTTGTTCGCCCTACCCTGCATTGTGTCCGCTAATCAAGCCTGACGCGATAGACTTCTGCAAATGACGTTGCTTTCTTGCGCGCCTGCGATAAGGCCTGTTCCGTTAAGGGAACCATGCCGTTTTTTACAGCCTGCTGATGAATCTCGTCAGCACTGACCCCTTCGGCTATGATGGCGCGTACGGACTCGGTAATGGGTAATAATTCATAGACCGCGAGCCGGCCTTTGTAACCTGTGTTGTTGCATTCGTCACAACCACGCCCCTTGTAAAATACCTCCGACTCTTCTACTCCCAATAATTTCCTGAGTCCCGAATCCACTTTTTCTTCCTCCAGGCAATGAGGGCAATTGCGACGCACCAGTCGCTGGGCCAATACGCCGAGAACAGCTGAGCGCACCAGGTAAGATTCAATGCCCATTTCCATTAAGCGCGTAATGGAGCCGGCGGAATCATTGGTGTGCAGCGTGCTCAGGACCAGGTGACCGGTTAACGCACTTTCCACGGCGATCTTGCCGGTTTCCTCGTCCCGGATCTCGCCCACCATGACAACGTCCGGGTCATGACGCAAAATGTTTCTTAAGGCTCGGGCAAAAGTGAAACCAATAGAACTATGGACCTGAAGTTGCTGAATACCGGCCAGGCGGTATTCCACCGGGTCCTCGATGGTAATGATATTGACGTTGGATTGTTTGATTTCCTGCAGCGCCGCGTACAACGTGGTGGATTTTCCGCAGCCGGTAGGCCCCGTGACTAATAATACGCCGTAGCTTTTATGCAGCAGGTCGGTAAACAGAAATTGATCGTGGTCTGAAAATCCCAGTTGCTCAACGGATTTTAATCCCGCCTGGGTATTTAAAATGCGTATCACCACACTCTCACCCTGCACCGTGGGCATGATGGAAATGCGCAAATCAATCAAAGAACGCCGGAAGTTCACCCGGAACCGGCCATCCTGGGGCATGCGCCGCTCGGAGATATCCATTCCGCCCAATATCTTGATGCGGCTGACCACGGCGGAAAGCAGGTTTTTGGGGAAATTGCGTATATCCACCAGCGTCCCGTCAATGCGAAACAGCAAGTTCACCGATGATTCTTCAGGCCGGATATGAATGTCAGAGGCATTGCGATGAATGGCATCGGTAATGATATTGTCCACCAGCCTGACAATGGGTTTCTCATTACTGAGTTGCTCATCCTTGCGGACATCAACATCGTTGTTTCTTTCTTCGTTGCTGATGATTTCCAGCTCTTCGAGAATTTCCGACGCCGATGCACCCTGGTAGTGTTTGTCGATGGCATGTTGTATTTCGTCTCGCGTCGCGATGGCCAGTTCCACAATGTGTCCCGTCACGAAACGCACCAGGTCGATGGAGTCTTTATCCAGCGGATCGGCGATGGCAATGACCAGCCGGTCTTCGTGCATGAACAGGGGGATCAGGTTATGTTCACTGGCGATTTTTTCCGGGACCATGGAGATGACCTCGGGATCGAGATCGAAACTGTGCAGCCGGACGTAGGGTAAATCAAACTTTTGCGCCAGCGCCAGCTGGATGCCCTCATCATTGATGGCCCCCATATCTTCCAGGATTTCACCGAGCTTTTTGCTTTTTTCGGCCTGCTGTATGCCCAATGCTTTATTGAGTGAACCCTCATCCAGGGCGCCCATTTTCTGCAGGATTTTTCCAAGTTTCAGGTGAGGATATTTTTTTTGCAGTTTAAGCGCAAAATTTAGATGCCGTTCGTCAACGGCTTCGAGCTTCAGCAGGATCTCGCCCAGTTTCTTTTTCCGCTGCTGTCGTTGTACTTCCAGCGCATCCTGTAACTCGGGCTCGCCCACCACCAGGTTATCATCAATGGCATATAGCCTGGCGCCGTCGTGATCCATCGGGGCGTGGTCCAGCACGGCTTTTAGATCGTGGAGATTTTCAACCATGGATACGGCGGAGTGGACGTGCTCCGGCGCCGCCGTGCCGACCTCGCCGTATCCTGTCAGGTATTTACCAATGGGCGGGTTAATCAGGTATTTTTCCACAACCGCCAGGGGTATAAACACTCGGTGAATACGCCGATGATCCTTGCTCTGATAAATATGAACTCCATAACGGTCGACGTCGGCTGAACAGGCTTTGCCTTTTAAAACCTTGCCCCCCTTATAGACAATCCGGAAAGACTGTTCATGATCAACACTTGTAATATCATCTTCGGGGGACACCGCCGGGTTGTCGCGATAAACCTTTGTCAATGTGGGGCGCAGAAAACCCATATAGCGCAAATCGGAAAAAGGCACCACGCGCGATGAACCGTTAGGCGCTTCAGTAATGGTTAACCGGCTTTTTGTGCCATCGAGTTCCTGCAGACTGCCACGGACAACCGTACCATCCAAAAGCCTGGCAATAACGGGCGCATTGACCAATGCCGCTTCCTCGCTGGTCATCTGGAAAGGTGGCATTGGTAAATCGATGGCGGCGGACATGGAAATAACCAAACCTGTTAGTGGGCTAATGGACAGGCTACTGTTTGGATGATAAGACACGTGCCGTGGCATTGATTATCCAGCACGCACCAACCCTTTCGCGCCGGGAATAAACGGATTTTCCGGGCACAGACTCTTGACAGCTGGAGTGATTGCTCGCGATGTTTATACAAAAATGTTTTCCAAACAATGATTTCTCGTCGTTTCTAGTTATCGGCAGTGCACCGGAGTTATTGAGTATCCTTGTTAATGATAAATTTATACAAAAGGCAGCTATCGGATGTGTTGGCGGGAGTATTTGGATTCAGAGGGTCGTGTAGGTCCATGTACGGTACGACTATCAATGAAAATGTCATAACAAGGGGCTCTGTGCCGCGACCAGGAAACCCGTTTTTACGCTACAGCGTCGTGTGTTGAACCTGGCCGGTTCATTAAAGGATATGGATAGTGCCTGCGTTGTCCGATGACCACCACAATCGATAACACAGGCCCACGACCATTTTCCGGTTACTACCAACGCCGGCCTTTAACCGACTATCCGACAGTCGTCCATGCAGGCTCGTAGATACTATGTTTCAACGACTGCACTGAAAAGCCCCATCTCCAGATACCGCAACAAACCATTGCCAGAACGAAAACCGGTTTTAGCCGCCACCGTGGATCAGCCTGGTGGCGTCGTAATATTGGTTCATGGCCGGTTCCACCTGCCCGTCAACAATCACTGGTGGTCGTCTCTTTGCTTTAAGCATCACAAGTATGGGTGGCGGGTGTATCATATCGTTTTACCGAAATGTTTCGGTATGCGCATTGACGCCGCCGGATATTTCGATTGTTTCGAAATCCGGTGGCAATATCCCCCCCTAAACCGTGGCATAATATTTAACGATTTATCAGTGAGTTATAGCAATTCCAACAAACCGGATATAAAGGAAGGGCGTTGATATCGTCAATGGATTATTATAATGTGACGTTTAACGCGTCACTGGGCGCCCCAACCACTGTCACTCGAGACAAAGACGGAGTGTAGGCGTTTTCCGGTTTAAGGCCCGTTTAAGATAATAATTATAATTTAGCGATAACAATAAACGCTGTAAAAACAAGAAATACCATCCTGGAAGGACCCGCCACTGCCTTAACCATAGCAGGCAACAAGACTCGTATTGAGTAAAAACAATAAGATCAATCAAGTAATTTACATAAGTTAACTAAGTCGTATCGTTAACAAAGCTCTGTTAACGATGTATCGGGTAAAAATATTAGTAAGAAGTATCGGGTAGTATGAAGCAGTACATCGCAGTAACAATAGTCGGTTTGTCGATTTTCACCAACGTCCACGCCGATATCGGCAATGAAACGCCAGCCAGCCATTTCACACTGAAGGACCTTCCCGGCCTTTCACAGCCTGCGCAGGCAGCGGACAACACAACCACTAACACCACCTCGGCATTTGCGCTGCCGTTGCTGGCGGCACTCCGGGGCGACACCAAAGCACAAGTCGTTGTCGGCCAGGCTTACCTGGTGGGCAATGGTGTGAGTGTTGATAACAGACAGGCGCTTCACTGGTTCCGGATCGCCGCCCGCAACGGCAGTATGGACGCCGAAGTCTTTGTGGGCGATATGTACCGGCGCGGTAGAGGTACTGCCCAAAACTACGATAAAGCACTTGAGCATTACAGGAAAGCCGCTGCTACCGGCAACCCGTTAGGCCAGTTCAGTCTGCACCGTATGTATTTCAACGGTTACGGTGTGTTGAGAGATACCGGTGAGGCACTGCGGTGGCTTCACAAGTCCGCCGAAGGCGGGCTCGCGGCTGCCCAAACGCGGCTTGGCAAGATGTACAAGGCCGGTATGTTTGTCAAACGCGATGCACGGGAGGCCGTCAGATGGTTTCACCTCGCCGCGGATCAAGGCGATGTTGAAGCGCAATTTCAGCTGGCCAAGCTTTACGCGATGGGAATGGGTGTTGATAAAAATTATGTGCAGTCTTACGTCTGGTTGCAAATCGTCATGGACAGTTGCCGGCAAGGCGCCCAAAAACAACAATGCCTGGACTACCTCAGCAGTGTCACCAGCACATTGACCCCAAAACAAATCAAAACCGCCTACCAGCTTATTTATCGCAAGAAACAGCATCTAGCCGCTGCGGAAAAAAAATCATCCATGGGATATACCATAAATTGGTGACTGTTGATTCGCTTTACACTGCGTTGACTATTAATCTGGGCAAAACCGCTATTGGTAGTTTTTAATATCCCTTCGCCGCACAGTCATCGCTGGCATTAAACGTTAATGGCCAATTTAGACTCAGATACCATCGTCAGCAAGGTGAGTATCGATGACGCTTTCAGTCTAAAATCCGTCAGATAAGCCTGTTTGATGTGCTCGGCTTCCGGCAGATTAATATCCAATGGATCGCGTTGCACACCATCCACCTGAAACTCGTAGTGCAAATGAGGCCCGGTAGCCAGACCGGAACTGCCCACGTAACCGATGGTTTGCCCCTGCCGTACAAAAGAACCCATCCGTTGGAATTTCCGGTACCCCTGAAGGTGGGCGTAAAGCGTCCGGTAATGTTTTCCGTGTTGGATAATCACGGTATTACCATAGCCACGCAATTTACCTTGATACAGAATCTTGCCGTCCCCTGATGCCTTGACCACGGTGCCGCGGGGAGCCGCGTAGTCAACGCCTTTATGTATGCGCATTTTATTCAACACCGGATGATGTCTGCGGCCAAAGGGCGAACTGATACGGGTAAACTGCACCGGTGTTTTTAAAAACGGCTTTTGCATATTATTACCGGCCGGATTGTAGTAGCCGGTGTTGCCGTCGGGGTCGGTATAGCGAACGGCGCGATAGACTTTTCCGTTATTCACGAACTCCGCCGCCAGGATATCGCCTTCCTTTATTTTCTCGCCGTTGTAATAGAGGCTCTGATACACCACCGAAAAGCGGTCGCCTTGTTGAATATCCAGCGCAAAGTCAATATCCCAGCCGAATATCTCTGCTAATTCAACAGTTGTCTTTTCCGATAAGCCCACATGTTTTGCCGCCTGGAACAACGATGAATCTATAGTCGCCGTGGTGTAGTGCGTTTGTTTTTCATAGGGCTGTTGAACCAGGTTGACTGCAAATCTTTCATTTTTTCGAAGAATCAGTATGCTTTCGGCCGGCCCCATCACATACTCCAAACCGGCAAACCGGTCGTTCACATATCGAAATTTTATGACTTTTCCCGGTTGTATGTTCTCCAGACGTTTGGCCATCGGACCGGCTCGCATGATTTCACGCAACAGCGCCGTATCCAGGCTGAGGCGCTGAAAAATAGCGGACAGGCTTTGACCGGGCGCAATTTTATAATCTTTCCAGTATATATCTGGACTATCCTCGGGCGCCGGCGCATTATCACCTTGCTCGCTTTCCCCGTAACCGAATATATAACTTAATGGCCCCTGGGAAGAATTGAGAGTGGCGTAAACACGGTTACCCACCACCGCGAACGCCATCATTCCGAAGACAACAAAGAACATTCCCAGGTGCCACAGCAAGGCACCCTGCTTGTGTTGCCCGCTTCCCAGTAATTCTGTCTGACTGTTTTTATATTCCGTTTCTGACATTTGATTCACCCGTCGAAAAATATCAGTACCTACCCCCTTATCGATGACTCGACAGAAATTTTGAGACGTATGCACGGTTTTTTTGCATTCTTTTGTAAATCGCGATTCGGGATATTAACGACTGAAAATCTTGCATAACCCGTAACCTGCTGTTAATTAAGATCTTGGCGAATGAAAGACGGGAATATTACTTTGGTGGGGTTCTTAACCCACAAAAGTTGGCACCTTTGAGTAACCTGACCGGACCAGGACACGCCGCCGACCAACTCATACCGGCTTGTGAATTAACCTGCTGCTACATCCCGTGAAGGCGCTGTTTAGCCGGTCATTAAATAGAAAGACTACACGCTTGTTGCCGTATTTTTGAGAATTAGGGGAAAATTAGACAATGTTACCTGTCGAGACTGAATCAGCGTTTCCTGTTAACGCAATAACAAGGAAATTACTCTGACCTTGTCAGTTTATGGTACTGAAAGGTTGCGATCATTGCCTGAGTGTAGAAATATAAAAATATCAATGCTACCAATAGACCATTAGGATGGCCTGTTTCCTGCCAGATGACAATTTTGGAAAAAATAAAGTAGACCAGCATAATTGTCGCTGCAATACGGCTTTTGCGGTATATCCCATAAGTCAGCGCAAAGATCAGCACCACGTCGATGAACAACTCGGGACCACCAAGGCCGGTAAAATCCAGCCCCTGCATGGATACCACTGCAATGACCAGCGTAAAACAACCGGATATCAATGCGGCAATCCAGCCGTTTCGTATTTTTTTCAGCACGTCCTGCGGAATCTCAGTGTCGCCGCCCGGTGGTTCGAGACTGGCTTTCGGTGCTTCATAGGGATTGTCAGCCGGATCCATAGTCGCTCTCGCTTTTATACAATCGTTTTGATACAAATTGTTGCACCAATTTGTTAGGTAAACGTGTTACAACAAACTGCTTTGCTTGATATCAAGATAGCGGTTAACAACGGCAATGGGCAACTCCGCGGCCGTAACATCCAGCGCAATGGCCCCGCTACGTGAAAGCAACGTATGGTTTTGGCTGCGCTGCGACAGATAATCCACAACGGACGCATAGCGTATTGCCTCATCAAAGCTGTCCACCGGCTCGTTAATCACTTCGTTAAGAATAGCCTCGCGCAGGTTGGCAATCAACACCAGATGCCGGGGTATCAGTAACTGCGTTGCTTTCAACAGGTTATCCTGATCCTCATCACGGGCATTGGTAAGCACAACCACAAGGGAGCGCTTACGTTGAAAACCCAGCAACTCTCTGGCAGCGGTTGTGTAATCTGATACTTCCAAGGTGGTCTGCAAATCGTAGGTCTGGTTCAAAATCGCGTTGATATGGTTAATGCCTTTATGGGAGGAAAATCGCCGGTATTGGCCGCCGAACGCCATGAAACTCACAGCGTCACCCTGACGCAAGGCCACGTACGATAACAGCAGCATGGCGTTCAAACACTGATCAAAATGATTAATACCTTTATCCTGCGCCCGCATGCGCCGCCCGCAATCGATCAAAAACACTATCTGTTGATCCCGTTCATCCTGGTATTCGCGTGAAATCAGTTTCCGGTAGCGTGACGTTGCTTTCCAGTCGATCTGGCGCATCGTGTCCCCCTCCCGGTATTCGCGTAATTGATGGAATTCCAGACCCTGGCCACGGCGCTGGCGCTGGCGGATACCCAACAGGCTAAGCTGATTGTCCGTTGCCAACAACGCATATTTCGCCACCGCGGAAAAGTTAGGATACACCTTGACGCTTTGCGGATTGGCATAAGGTTTACGCCGCTGCCAAAGTTTCAACCGGGATACCACCTGCACGTCGGTACCGCTAAACTCCGCATCGCCCCGTTGCGTCGGCAGAACGCGGTACTGGAGTTGCACAAACTGTTGCGGTCGCAATTGTACCGACAACGGCAATTGACGAGTGTCGAATGTCGCCGGATGCAGGTCATAAAAAGCCAGTTGATAGCTGACACGCCCCACGTTGCGTACAATCAGGCGAACCGTGCTCCAACTGTCCACTGGCAAATTATGGGAAAGTTGCCGTTCGACCCGTACAGCCGGTGGCTTTCGCGCGGCCAGCGCGTCAACCGTGGCAGCGACCGCCATCACAATGCCTGCCGGCAACCACAGGAAACGCCAATCAGGAAAAAAGGCCGACAACAATCCCAATAGGGCCCACGCGCCCGCTATTACCAATAACAGGCGGGTCGGTTTCACAGGCGTGGCGCCTTGACGTCATCCAGCAAGCGATCCAGTACATCGTCCGGTTGCATACCTTCAATTTCCAGGTCCGGTGTTAATGTAATGCGGTGGCGCAATACCGGCTTGGCAACGGCCTTGACATCGTCAGGAGTTACAAATGCATTGCCGTTAATCAACGCATGGGCGCGGCTTGCCCTGACCAGCGCAATACTGCCGCGCGGACCGGCGCCCATTTGAATACCGTTCCATTCCCGGGAGGTGCGCACGAGCCGTACCACGTAGTCAACAACCTGGGCATCGATGGGCAGCCCCGCCGCGATTTTCTGACATTCAATGATCTGTTCCGGCCCGAGGATCTGGTCGACCTTGTCGACGTTCAGCTTTTCACCCACTGACGATGCAGTCACTTGCTGCACCATATTCAGTTCTTCGTGCGGGTCCGGATAACTGATGCGCACCTTCAACAGGAATCGGTCGATCTGCGCTTCCGGCAATGGATAAGTTCCTTCCTGCTCCACGGGGTTTTGCGTCGCCAGCACCATAAACGGCGGGCTTAAATCCATGGCTCTACCCTCGATGGTCACCTGCTGTTCCTGCATGACTTCCAACAAGGCCGCCTGGGTTTTGGCTGGCGCGCGGTTGATTTCGTCGGCAAGTAAAAAGTTGCAGAACACCGGCCCTCTACGAACTTTGAACTGTTCCATCTTGATATCAAATACCGCGTGGCCGGTTACATCACTGGGCATCAGATCCGGTGTAAACTGAATGCGGCTGAATTTGGCGTTGATTGATTTTGATAGCGCCAGCACCAGTAACGTCTTACCCAAGCCGGGTACACCTTCGACCAGCACATGGCCACCGGCAATCAGCGCCGCCAACACTTCGCGTATGACCGTCGATTGGCCCACGACGGCTTTGCCGATGGATGACTCAAGTGCCCTGGCAAACTCCGCTGCCCTGGCAATGGTTTGTGGCGATGGCGCAGTTGCCTCGCCGCTTCCGGCCGCTGCGTTATCTACTGATGGTGGTAAATTATTGTCGGTCATACGGTTTTCCTGATGATTTGCAGTACTCTAATATAACGGGTAAAGTTGGTTTGGTGATCCGGCGACGCCGTCAATGCCTGGCTGATTTCCAGTTCCGGTAGCCGGGTTCGTTGCGCCAGCCATTCAGTTTGTTCAGTGGCTGATTTTTTTTGCCAACGTGGATAACGGGTCTCGATCATTTGGTGCAGGTCCGAGCGCACGGTTTTTAAGATGCCTTCGGCATGCTGATAACGCCAGTCAAATTGTCCAACGGCATCCAGATGTTCCAGCAAGCTTCGCCTTTGCCGTTGGTTAATGGCAACCACCGGCCCAAAGCGGTTATTCAAGTACCACAAGATAAGCAACAACAGCACGGCTGACGCCACAACCGCCTCAAGGCCATACTGCCACATTAATTCAAAAAGTGATGGCATGGACACGCCTTGCAGGAACCAGACCTTGCCGGGATTGTCGCCCAGAATCTGCGCCAGTGCCGCCGCGTGATCAAAGCGGCCGATATTGCGGTTGCGCCATAAATCAAATCCCGACATGATGGTAATTACCCCGTCACCCAGGTTATATTCCACCAGATGAATGCCATTACTATCATTAAACAACAGGACAGGATCCTCCCGGTTTACCTTTAACGTCCAGAACGGCTGGAAAGCAACCGTTAATGGTTCGCTGTTTTTGTATACCCTGACCTCGATGGTCTCAGTGTTGATCTTGTTAAAAAATACATCGCGATTGGCAGGCCATACCTCCAGCGTATCAAGCAGCGGCGTTTCCACCTTTACATCATCGCGCCCTATATAAGGCCTGAGTTCAAGGATCAGGTGCCCGCCCTGCTTAATCCAGGCCAACAAATGTTCCCTGGTAACGGACTGCTCAAAGCGGTGGCTGTAGGTGGCGAACAACACATTGTGCTGTGCCGGGAGATTGTTGACTTTATCCATGCCCCGAATGGTGGCCGACGCGACACCCAGTTCCCTGAGAAACCGTTGCGCCGCCAGAAATTGATTTTGCCGGGCCTGCTTCGAATAACCGGTATCGATCTCTTCTTCCACCGGTTCGAACAAAAAGAAAAATGCCGCTACCGGCAACGCGATAGCCACCAGCACCAATATGGTTATCACCACCGACCGTGACTTTGTCATGCCCCGGATTCTCCGAAATGCCGGTTCCAGTGCTCGCATAACTGTTTCATGTTGTCACTGGAAGGCGGTTGATAACCATACGCCGTGTATATCCAGGCATGTGTCAATGCCGAAAAGAACTCCGCCAACTGAGCCTGGTGACGTTGCACGTGCCGTGCACACTCGCCTTCCGTGTCACTGTCTTTGACGACGATGCCATAGTGGTTAATGAGTCTTGAAAGACTGGCCCGGTACAACAAACTTAGTGCCGGGCGGTGCCGGCCGGCGTCAAACAGGCGCCAGGCCTCTTCGGTGACATTATCGGGCAATGTCTCTTCGCCAACGTCCAGCCCGAAGACCTTGTGCTGCGCGGGATTACGCTGTTTTGAAGACCCAGCCCCGGAAAACCCCAGTGCGTTTTTCCATCGTGGAAACTGATAAATCACCCAGACAGCCACCAGGGCAATCAAAATCCACACCAGGTAGTAACTGACATTGGCAATGGCATTGAACAATTGCGCTAGCGCAGATATTTGAGTATCGACGGATGGTTCAGCGTCAAAATCAAATGAATCCTTTAATTTCCAGGTGGTCACTTGCTTTTTTTCGCCAAAATCCTTGTTCGCCAGAACACGGTCAATCACCTCGCCGGCCCGTTCCGGAGTGACCAGGTTATCTGATAAAACTTCACCGGTATCACTCGCGTCAGCTGCCATTGCACCATTGATTACATCAGGATTAGTCGCTGTGATGATCACGGTCAGTATTATTGAGGCGGCGATAGTTTGCGATTTCGACGAACCCAGGCGTTGACGAATACGTTTAAAGGTCAATTCAATATCCCAGCCTTCGAGGTGGGTCCTGCGATTGAGATACAGGGAAAACCCGCTCACGACATAAAACGGTGCAATAACCGCGGCTCCCACAAAATAGGCGGTATTGATACCCCACGATGCCGCGTCTTCATGGTTACTAATCCATTGAATAAAATCCACGTCAAAGGGCACTAATATCCATACCAGAAAAATCAGGGACACGTACAAGATCGCTTCAAAATGCAGACAGACGATTGTCAGCCACGAACCCGCATTGCGTTTTTCACTTAACGCCTGCAGGCGTTGCCGCCGCGGTTTACCTTTTAATCCTTCGAGCTGGGCGATCGGGGCCGAGTAAGAGCGGTTCATGGTGAATCGGCGCCAGGTCAAATTGGCGACAAGTTGCCGCACCATTCGACGGGGTAACGCTTTTAGCAACTGCTGGTTATCCGGCACTTCGTTGAACAAAGCCCGGCTGATAAAGTACAGCGGCAACTGTTCATAGAGCGGTTTCCCCCACCAGAATACCGCAACAACGGCGAACATGTTGTCGCGAAACACCATGGCAGCAATAACAAAAACCGGTAACGCGGTCATTAACCAGCAAAATAACAGCCGGGTCCACCACAGTCGGGTAAGCCCGAATCCCAAATCAACGGCTTCCCACGTTGAACGCGGCCGCAACGCAATGGTGATCCGGTCAATCTGCATGGGACCGCCCGGTAAATGTCAAATAACTGACGACGAGTAACCACAACATGGCGGCCACGGTGTATTTTACCGCGGGATCGAACGCCCTGTTGGACGACCAGAACGCTTCTATAAACGCGGCAGCCACCAACATAAAAGCGGCGCCGATAACCAGTATCACCGCCTCCCGGGCTGACAAGCGCAAGGCATCGATGCGCCGCAACCTGCCCGGCGCAAACAACGGATACGCAAGGCGCAAGCCGGCCGCGCCGCTAATACAGATTGCCGTTAACTCAAAGGCCCCGTGACCTGCCACAAACGGCCAGAATGTTTGGGTGTACCCCAATTGCGTCAGATAGCCCGCGACGGCGCCGAGATAGGTGCCGTTAAACAACAGGGTAATTACGGTTCCGATTCCCAGTAACAACCCGCCGGCAAACGTCCTGAACCCAATACCGATATTATGTTTAATATAATAACCAAACATCAGGAAATCAGTGGCCGATTCCCGGCTGCGCCCCAGTACCTGCGCGTCCGGGCTGTACATCATCTCGAAACCGAACACTTCGTCTTCCGACAACACGGAGTACACCACCTGCCCGTTATAAAAACACAATAAGCCAATAATGATGCCCGGCAGCACCAACAAAGCCGTGCTCAACCACAAAAAGCGGCTATTGGCGCGCACCGCCGCGGGAAAATCCACCATGACAAACTGGATAATCCGCCAGCCAACAAGCCGCTTGCCCGAATACAAGTGCTGGTGGGCGCGCAGCACCAGATCGTGCAACCTGGTAACCAACTGCGGACTGTACTGGCGGGTTCTTGCGATGGAATAGTGATAGCAGGTTTGCCGGTAATCCCGGATAAACTGTTGCAGCTGCCGGCGGTCGAGTGAAGACTTTCCTTTACTTTCCAGCTCGCCTAACGTGCCTTCCAGCTCTCGCCAGACCGGGTGATATTGTTCTTCAAATAAATGTTGTTTCATCACTTGTTGCTAGTGTTCGTTCCATGCAACCAGTTGGCATATTGATACAGCGTCTGTATCGCGGCCTCGCCTTGGTGGCCCAGGATATCCGACAAGATGTTTGCCAGTTCCTGCTGGCGCTCGGACGATAGCAAATGACTGCGTTCGGCAAAGTCCATGACGGCACGTTGTTCCGTGATTGACAACGCCAACGGTGGCGCCACTGCCTGTGCTTCGGGAATCTTTGTCTGTTTTATCTTTTTGGGGGTGTAGATAACGATTGTACCGGCCGCCATGTCGCCCAATCGTTTGAAATCCCGGTTCAGCAACATTGTTGCAATACCAAAACCGTAGAACAGCGGCGCAAAATCGGCGACCCGCAATAAATTGCGGATAATGGATGCGCTCCAGGCGACGGGAGTACCGTTGTCGTGGACGACGCGGATACCCAAGGCTTTTTTGCCCGGTGTCGCCCCGTATTGTAATACTTCAAAAAATACCGGATAAAACCACTCGACGAGAAAAAAACCTACCAACATGATACCCGTCCCCATTTTACCCAGCTGGGTCAGGGCGATGGACAAACCAATATACAGCGCCACACGAATCAGCGTATCGAGTACCCACGCCAGCGAACGCACCACCGGCCCGGCCACACGCAACTGAAGCTCCACACCTTCAGGTGTTTCGAACGTCCTCGCGGTATCAAGCAAAGTGGGTGACATATAAAAGCGGTATCGGTCTTTTCACGATTCTCATGGGCACGGTGAGCGGCAATAAAACGGTTTTGTATTGCAATGAATACGCTTCGTAAATCGCCACGGCAGCGCGCCATTTTTCACAGAAAAACAACAACTTAAACGGTTTTTTAACACTAACAACGAAGCCGCTGATGTTATTTTTTAGCGGCGCTGCGTGTTCATTTCTTTATGACTCAGTACAAATTAACACATTTTCCGGTTGCGCGGGCAGCAACAGCCGCCAGCTCAACTTTTTGGCATGTACCACAGGAATTAACGGGCAGCCGTACACTATGTATAATTGTTGACCAGTCAATGGTGTCGGCCCGGCCGATGGTTTTCACAGTGTAATGCCACAAGTATCAATTCTTAAATATCAATTGAAATGAATAACAAAGATAATTGCACAGCGATTCGAAACCAATCGGCCTGGCGCAATCCGGGTGTTATTGGATACTTACCGACAACGATTTAGTGTGGCAAAAGGTGGCGGTTTTGAAGGTAGCTATAGTAGAAGGGCTCGTCGTTGAAAACAGCGCATCAGCAAAGAAACGGACCGCGCACAGAGTGAATTAATGATTGTGTTATCGTTTGACGACCATGACAGTCCGGTCACTCAAGCCCACCACCCGTTCGGTGACTGAACCCATGTGCAATGTGGTAAGTCCGGTGCTCCCATGAGTCCCCATTACAATAGTGTCAGCATCGTGTTCTTTCGCCATGTCGACGATTTCCTGGTAGGCAACGCCATGACGAACCGCCGTTTCCACAGCAACGCCCTCGTTGTTGTCGGCAATTTCCTTGACCTTGGCGATATTATTATTTGCTGTAGCTTCATCGATACCGCCATGAACAATACTACAGGCGATGAGCGATCCCCTGGTTAGTTTAGCAAGGCCAACCGCTTCCCCCACCGCTTGGTCACTGTACTGCGAACCGTCGGTTGCGACTAATATCCGCTGTGCCGTTAGTTGGCCCACCCGCGGCACCACAAAAACATTACAGGGCGCATGCCCGATGACCAGATGTGTCACGCTGCCCATTAATAGCTTCATCAATCCGCGGCGGCCGCGGCGCCCGACAACGATCGCATCCGCGTTTAATTTTTTCGCTTCACCGACGATATGCTCGTAAGGCTCTTCGCCTTCATGCACAATGGTTTCACATTTAATTCCCTCGGCCTGCGCCCGCGCTTTAATAGCTTCGCACGCCTGGCGTGCCGCCTTATCAATTTCCGAGACAACATCGGCTGCATATTCAAGCTGGCCCAGGGTTACCTGTGCCGTGCAAACCGCATAGAGTTTACTATCGTGTTGCACGGACCATCGGATCGCTTCACGTACCGCCCCTTCACTATACTCCGATCCGTCGGAAGCAACCACGATTGTCTGCATTTTTATTGTCGGATAAGTCTCTGGCGCGGCCACAGCAGCACTCTCCTTGTGTTTTTCGTACGGGGCGCAATCACAAATTGGTTGGATTGTTTAGCGTCCAAGACCCCACACACGTTGGTTATCAACCTACATTAAAATTTTACTCAGTATGGACGGGATTGTTTTGACTCATATCAGTACAGCTCCTTGTTTTGCTATAAATATAAACAGGCCGTCGAAACAGCGGTTTAGTACCGACGCCAGGCACCCATAAAATCCCACAGCCACCAAAGATCGATATTGAGTTAAAACTATAGGTTTTGGCGACTCGACGTCCGTACCGTTAGATTTTCCGATGAGTCGATGAATCAATGATTCGGCAGGTAACGTGCTAACTGTCCGCACGATCGATCTATACGTACTCCAACACGTCGCGGATCTGTTTGACACCAATAACTTC
This sequence comes from Gammaproteobacteria bacterium, assembly GCA_050116575.1. Classification (GTDB taxonomy): domain Bacteria; phylum Pseudomonadota; class Gammaproteobacteria; order SZUA-152; family SZUA-152; genus JAKEGK01. Next base: position 27,087 of record JASFOJ010000050.1, read on the forward strand.
TATGCCATCTATTTTTTGTTTGGGTTTGTTGGCCAGTGGCACAATGGCTTTGCGGAAACCATGTTTGGCGGCCTCAGCGATACGTTCCTGGCCGCTGGGCACGGGTCGAATTTCACCGGACAGTCCCACCTCACCGAATACCACGAGATCCTGTGGCAGGGGCTTGTTTTTAAAGCTGGAGACAATGGATAGAATTAGCGCCAGGTCGGCGCTGGTTTCAGCGACCTTAACGCCACCGACGGCGTTAACAAACACGTCCTGATCGCCGACGTGAATGCCGCCGTGGCGGTGCAATACGGCCAGCAACATGGCCAAACGGTTGCCTTCAAATCCCACCGCCAAGCGGCGCGGATTG
>JASFOJ010000051.1:0-27410 GCA_050116575.1 Gammaproteobacteria bacterium
AAGGAAATCAAGCGGGTCATGGGCATTGCAGAGCGGCAGGACCAGAACCTGACGGTGCGCTACAACCGCGCCGCCCGGGTCGTCTACGGCTGGGTTCATGACAAAGCCTATTCAGACGAAAACGGTGAGACTGCGGATTTGCCGTTTGAAAACGCTGAACCTTCATTTAGCTCGCTGGTCAGGGCGCACAGTGGAGACGTGCCACCAAGAGCCATTCTTGATGAGTTACTGCAGGTTGGCGTAGTGGAAAAAACGCCGGAAGGCAGCATACGGTTGCTGGCCCGCGCCTATATTCCCAAGCACGGTGAAGCCGAGAAACTGGCATTGCTCGGCCGTGACGTAGCAGGACTGATTACCACCATGGATCAGAATATTCACGGTGTTAACGAAAAACCGTTTTTCCAACGTAAAGTATTTTATGACAATTTGCCGCAAGAAGCATTACCAAAACTACAAGCCTTATTGGCAGACAGGGGTCAACAACTGCTGGAGTTTCTTGATCAATGGATGGCGGAGCACGATCGCGACGTGAATCCGGATGTCGAAGGTACGGGACGCAAGGCAGCAGGCATCGGTGTGTATTATTTTGAAGAAGAGATTTCCGAGGAGAACGTGCAATGACCCCCTGGTTGAAACGGCATTTCATCATAACTATCGCCACGCTGGCGTTGCTGACGGCTTGCAGCAGCGGCGGTGAATCGGGAACCGGTTTACAGCCCGGTCAAACCACGGTGGGCGAAATTTCAGGATTCGGCAGTATTTTTGTCAACGGGGTTGAATTCAATACCGACAACGCCGCCGTGACCATCGATGGCCTGGCCTCGGGTGAAGCCAATCTGGCCGTAGGCATGGTGGTGACGGTTAACGGAACCGTCAACGCCGACGGCGTCACCGGAACCGCTTCCACAGTAACGGCCAAGACCGAAGTGGAAGGGCTGGTGTTCGCAAATAATTACACGAATACCGGTGGCGGTACCATCAACGTGATGGGGCAGACGATTCATATTTCCCATGACACGCAATTCAAGTCCGAAATCGGCACCATTGCCACACTCGAGGAACTGGTGCCGCTCAGCACGGTTGTGGAAATCAGCGGCTATTCCGACGGTAAAGGCGACATCTATGCGACCTATGTGAAAGCCGTTGAATCCGGGACGGCTTCGGAAGTAAAACTTCATGGCATTGTCAGCAACCTCACTGGCGATGCAACCAGCGGTTCATTCGGCATCGGCGATACCAATATTGTCGTGCGCTACAACGCCGATACCACGTTTGAATACATGGCGGTCGGTGATCTGGCGAATGGCCTGTATGTCTCTGTCGAAAGCGGTGGCTATAGCAGCGGTAGCAGTGACGTTCTCGCCAAAGAAATTCATACTGAGCAGCTGAATGCGGAAAGTGAAGGCAGCGAGGTGGAGATCCAGGGTGTGGTCACCGATGCCGGTGGCGTCGCCGCGGATAGCGGTCAGTTTGAACTCAACGGCCGAGTGGTCCAGTACGATGCGATGACCCAGTTCGAAGGCGGAGATACAACTGCTATTGCAAACGAAGTGAGATTGGACGTTTCAGGTACCGTGCAATCAGATAACTCTATTCTGGCCAATGAAATCAAGTTCCGTGAGGAATCTGATAATGAAATCGAAGGTAACGTAGATAGTGTTGGTAACAATTCACTGGTTATCAATGATGGCGTCACCACGGTGACTGTCACCGTTAACGAGCTGACCAAGTACGAAGACGAAACCAATCGTACCTTCAACTTCAGCGATATTACGCAGGATATGACGTTAGAAGCAAAGTATTACACTGATTCTGATCTGGGTATGAACGTTGCCACCAGCATTAGCAGGTAAACGTGGTTGGTAACTGACGTACCGCTATCAGGAACGGGTAACCTTATGGGAGAAAATAGCCTGTTCGCAGGCGAGTACAACAGTAGTAACGGGATTTAGCCGACAAAAGTGTGGGCTAGTAACCTGATGGTTGTCTCTTGCTTTTGAGGCAATCACGGTGAGGTCGAAATTTGAGGGCAACTATAACAACTTTTACCTTAGTTGCGGCCGAGCTGGATTTATGAGCGATATGTTTATTAACCAAATTCCAGCAAGGGGATTTTTAACGATGAAATACACAAAAATTGTTTTTCCATTGATCGTATTGCTGCCAGCCGTGGGCCTGGTGGGTTGCGGCGGTTCCGGTTCGGGTGATGGCAGTACATCGTCGGGGAACCGCACTGTCGGTGTCGTTTCTTCGGTTTCCGCCAACAGTGTCACCGTTGGCAGCACCACGTTTGATACCACCAGTGCTTCTGTGAGCGGTGACGCCGGCACTACGAACGGCACCAGTACGCCCGCGACGGATATTATCGATCCAGGCATGATGGTGGTGGTTGACGGTCCCGTGGATAAGGCCACCAATCACGGTACCGCCGATCATATTGACTATGATGCCGAAGTCAAAGGAGCGGTGACATCTAATGATTGTAACATGGACGCTAACCCCATTCCCTGCGATATAGGTGTCATGGGGCAAACGGTTCACGTGGACGATATGACCAAGTTCAAATCTGAGGACCCGAATATCACCGATATCTACATGGTAGCGATGGGGGCGTACGTGGAAGTGAGCGGTTACTCGGATGGCAACGGTAATATCACCGCCACTTACATTAAGCTCGAAAAGGATCAGATGCAGGGCGATGAGGATATGGAAATTGAAGGCATTGTTGCCAATCTTGATCCCGACGCCGGTACCTTCGACATTGGTGAACAAACTATTCACTACGATCCTGCTGCGTTCGACCTGGTGCTCGAAGACGGAATGAACGTCGAAGTTCACGTTATGGCCGACGCCACAGACCCAACCATACTTAACGCCACCGACATTCAGTTAGAGGATGACGACAGCCATGGCAGCGCCCACGATGGTGACGAAGTGGACATCAAAGGCAAGGTAACCAGCGATGGCGTTGCCGATGACGGGACGTTTGCTATTAACGGCGAGACCGTGATGTTAGGCGATAACGTGAAATACGACGACGGCATGAGCCAGGACGCCATTGTCATGGATGCCATGATCGAAGCCGAAGGTTACATGCAGGACGGTATGTTGATTATCACTGAAATCGGCGGCGAGGACAGCGCCGATGATATGGGCGGCATGGGCAATAACAATGGTACGACAGACGGTATGAATGGCACCGGCGGTACCGGAACAATGCAATAGCACCGGGCCTGCCGGTTCCGCCGGCAGGCGACAACAACAATAATGACGGTATAGTCTTTTCTCCCTTTGGCGGCCGCCTTGGTCGCCTTTTTTTTTGCCCGTCGAAAAACCCCGTGGCGAACGTGAAATATCGCTTTACGGCTATTGGTGTCCATCGGCTGTTTTGCGTATGATGGCGCTTTGTTGTTCACAGACCGGATACTATGCCAACCCACTTTAAATATACAGAAGCTCCCAGTGTCGACCGCAGTGATATCGACAATTTGCGGGCGCTGGCGCCCTATTTATGGGAATTTAGGGGGCGCGTACTATTGGCCCTGTTGAGCCTGGTCTTGGCCAAGGTCGCCAATGTCGGTGTTCCCCTGGTGCTCAAGGGTATTGTTGACGCCCTGGATGTCAGTAAGACCGATATGGCGCTCAGTCTCCCTGTCTTTTTTCTACTCGCCTATGGCGCTTTGCGGTTGGCCAGTTCGTTTTTCAACGAAATGCGCGACGTGGTGTTCACCCGGGTGCGCTATCGTGCCATGCGGCGGTTAACTATTCGCACCCTCAGCCATTTGCATGATCTTTCGTTGCGTTACCACCTGGAGCGCAAAACCGGTGCCATCAGCGCCGATCTGCAGCGGGGTGCCGCCAGCCTCAGTTCGTTATTAAACTATTTTACTTTCAGTATTATTCCGGTGGCGGTGGAATTTATACTGGTGGCTGCGATTTTGATCAGCCAGTACAATTTTGTATTTACGATTATCATTTTCGGTAGTGTCGCGGTGTACGTCGCCTTTACGTTCAAAGTCATGAACTGGCGCATGCATTATCGCATCGAGATGAATCGCCTGGAATCCAAAGCCAACAATGAAGCGGTCGACAGCCTGATTAACTACGAGACTGTCAAATATTTCAGCAACGAAAAGATGGAAGCGGACCGATGCAACGACACCCTCAATCACTGGGAAGATAATGCGGTTTTAAGTCAAACATCCATGTCGGCGCTCAATTTCGGCCAGGGCGCCATTATCGCACTGGGTGTTACTACCATTATGTTTTTCGCGGCCACCGAAGTGGTTAATGGCAACATGTCGTTGGGCGACCTGGTGCTGGTAAATACCATACTGTTGCAGCTTTTTATTCCCCTGGGTTTCCTCGGTGTGGTGTACCGGCAGATTCGTTATTCACTCGCCGATATGCATCAACTGGTAACCCTGCTCAATGAAAAACCGGAAATAGAAGACAAACCCGACGCCCAACCTTTGCGGATAACGCGGGGTGAGGTTCGGTTTGATCATGTGGATTTTGCCTATCACCCCGACCGGCCTATTTTGCATGATATTAACTTTACCATCGAACCGGGCGAGAAACTGGCGGTTGTCGGTGCCAGTGGTGCCGGCAAGTCGACCCTGGCGCGATTGTTGTTTCGTTTCTATGATGTCAGCAGCGGCGCCGTTACCATTGACGGACAGGACATTCGTGACGTGACACAGCAGAGTTTGCGCCAAGCCATTGGAATTGTTCCCCAGGATACCGTGCTGTTCAATGAATCCATTTTTTACAACCTGGCCTATGCCAGGGAGGGGGCCACCCGCGAGGACGTTATCCGCGCGGCAAAACTGGCTCACATCCATGACTTTATCGATAACCTGCCGGACAAGTATGACACCATGGTGGGGGAACGGGGATTGAAACTATCGGGCGGTGAAAAGCAGCGTGTAGCCATTGCCCGGGTGATATTGAAAGATCCCAGGATCCTTATTTTTGATGAGGCAACTTCGGCGCTGGACAGCAAGAGTGAACAGGCTATTCTCGCCGACCTTAAAGCCACGGCGGCCAATCACACCACGCTGGTTATCGCCCACCGCTTGTCGACCATTGTTGATGCCGATACCATTCTGGTAATGGACAACGGCCGGATTGTAGAACACGGGAGCCATAGCCGACTATTGCAGCGTCAGGGTTACTATACGCATATGTGGGAATTGCAGCAGAAACAGCAACGGGTGGAAAAACAGGAACAAAAACTGGAAAGCGCCGAGTAACCGAATCGGGAACTGACAAGAATAGTTACAACGCAAAGGCGCTAAGACGCAAAGTTTATAAAATAATATTTCTGGCCTCAGCGTGCATTAACACATTGACGATACCGACAATTCCGCCCGCACGCAATCCGCATTGATTTCCCCATTGTGTGAAAAATCATTGAACAGATTTATTTTTTTCTTTGCGTCTTAGCGCCTTTGCGTTAAAAAGTCCGGCATAGAGGCTGCCACCGCGTTAGTAACCCGACGCTCCCTTGAAATGGGCTTTTCTGACCCCTGTCCAGCGTGAATTGCCATTGTGCTGTTCCTTGGCATGGCGGTCGGCTTCCTGTTGGGCCTCTTCCCGCGTTGCATAACATTTGCCGTACCAGCCCTCCAGGCTGTGCAGGCTATGGGTACAGATCGCCTGGTAGGGTTTTTCGGGAGAGCATACGGTTGATTCGGGGTAATTACCCATGGCGGATGCTGCGATCGGTACGACGACCAGTATCAACAATACGGGGATACGGAAAAGTTTATGTTGAACAATACGCATCGTTAGCAACAGCAAAAATCTTCGGGTATGTTTCTACGCGGGTGGTTAGATGTGCAACCGCCGCAGCTCCGGGTCGGGCGCTGCTTTTTCCCAGCTATCGCGAAAATCGGCAAGGACCTGGCGGCATCGCCCGCGGTCATTGAAATTGACAAATCCTTCGTAGCGTTGTGCCTGTTTGCGGTAAACCAGCGCGGTTTCGTCGCCCACTAAAAACGCGTCACTGATATTTTTTAGATCGGTATTGATCTTGCGAATCTCGATAAAGCTACTAAGCTGCCGCGCCAGCTCGATGATCCGGTGTCCGCGGGTAACCACTTTGCTCGAATCTTCCAACAGAATCTGGATTGATGCCCGGGTGCTGCCAACCGCAATTTGCCTGACCGCTTCGATGAAATCCGAGTCGTCATAGATCAACGGATCCAGGTCATAGGTTTGTATGTGCAGCGTGCGCCGGCATTGTTGCGCCACCGTGGTTGCGGCGCTGCGGTTATCGTCCATGGTTTCCAGGTGAATGACCTTGTCCTGTTCGCCCAGTTTGTATTCGCTGAAATCCATGGTGGATAACCCCTGTTTATGACGTTTCTTGACAATTCGACAGTTGTGATATCGAGTGTTCAATTAATAAGTGTAACGCAAGCCGGGCACAAACCCAAAAATAGCGTCACAAACCCAGCAGAAACAGGGAACTAATGGCTGAGGTTTTATCCGCCGGTGATGGTTTTGGTCATCGTCACATGAGGTATGCCCGCATCCATGAACTCGTCGCTACAGACCGTGAAGCCGTGCTTTTCGTAGAATGCAACGGCGGCGATCTGGGCGTTTAGTAATACTTCGCCCAATTTCTGTTGCCGGGCGATGTCCAGGAGCTTGCGCAACAGGGAACTGCCAACGCCTTGGTGACGATATGCGGGTAATACCGCCATGCGGCCGATGTGCCCGTCATAGAGCATGCGCCCGGTGCCGATGGCTGCTCCATTGTCGGCGCGGGCGATGACCTGCCAGCAATCCCGGTCATAGCCGTCCCATTCCAGGTCGGGCGGCACCAGTTGTTCATTGATGAAAACTTCAGTCCGGATGCGAATCAAGTCTTTTTTGTCGGCTTCCCAGGACGTTTCAGCGACATCAAAGGTGGTTGTCATGGAGTACGGCCACTATGAGTATTACTGCACATCGAAAAATAAATATCCTTCATTAAAAAGCCGGGTAACAATATCGCCCGTGTTGTCGGTATTCATAAAAGGCAACAGGCGTTGGCTGCTGATCTGTCGCCGGTTACAAACCAGCGGCGCCAGTGCCTGTTGGTCATGGGACAAGGTGAATTCCACGCTGTTAACATATAAGTACGTGGTTTCCGGAGACTGGGCGATGAATGCGTATTTGGCCGATTCCGAGCGGTGAACAACATCGTGTGACTGTAAGGCCGCTTGTAACCTTGTCGGCGTATACGTGGTCTGCGGTACCAGGGTTTCAAATTCATGCTTGGGTTCGGTAATAAACTGCCCGAACCAGCGCCTGATGGTCTGCGGTTCGCGCGTGTAAGACTGGATAATTTCAACAACCCGTTGCAGGGCCTGATCGCTGATTTGGCCGCTATTTTCCTGCAGCGACAGGTCCGGATCAGTGTAACGGGCAATCCGGAACGGGTCTGTTACACGGGCGAAGCGGTCGTCGGCGAACGCGGTCAGTAAATCATAATGACTGGGTGCGCGAAAACCCACGGACATCGTCATGCACTCGTCCAGCGCCACGCCGTGATGAGCAACGCCCGGCGGTAGATACAGTATATCACCGGGATTCAGCACCCATTCCTGTTGCGCCTCAAACTGGCGCAGTATACGCAGTTCGGCATTGGGCAGGAAATCCGGGATTTCCCCGGGCTGGTGACCGGCCGTGGTTTGGGGATCGATTTGCCAGCGCCGCTGTCCCAGTCCCTGCAGTAAAAATACATCGTATTGATCCACATGGGGACCCACAGAGCCGCCGGGCACCGCGTAACTGACCATCACATCATCGACCCGCCAGCCGGGGATAAAGTTAAATTGGTCCAGTAATAACGCCAGTTCCGGCACGTATTTGTTGCATTCCTGCACCAGCAGCGTCCAGTGGGAAGCGGGCAATCCGGCAAAACTCTCTTCGTCAAAGGGTCCGTGGCGCAATTCCCACGGCAACACCTGCTCGCTGTTTTTATGTTCCAGCACGATGCGCGATTCGATTTCCGCTTCACAGGCAAGACCGGCGAGTTCGTCCGGCGACACTGGGGTGGTGTAGCCGGGAATGGCGTCGCGGATCAACAGCGGCTGTTTTTGCCAGTAGTCCCGCAGAAATTGCTCGGCGCTGATACGGCCCAGGACGGGAAATGTTTTGTTATTGGTCACAGATCGGAAATATCGGCAGCATTGTAAAAATTGTGCTTATAAAGGATAACTTACATCAGTTTGCGCCTTTCGTCACGGCTGGATGGCGGAATAGGGATAAATTAACGGACAAAAAAAAGCTGCATCGTTTTATGGGGGGAGATGCAGCTGTAAAAAGAAGTACACAGCGTTGGATAGCCTGGGAGAGACAGTCAGAGATAAGCCGTGCACCTTTGAAAAGTATCAATGACATTGGTAATACCTGCCGTGACAGCTATCACATTTTAAAGCCGTAAAAGGGAAACTTCGGGCAATAAAAAAAGGGGTGCCAAAAGGGGCACCCCTTTGAAGGGGAGGTGTGACCAATATCGGGGGGGTGATAGGTTGGTCACGTGAAACCGGATGCATGGTCTATGCCACCGTAGGTTTCATCAGATGTTTAAGCCACTGTGACGCGGGAGAATTTTGCGCGAAGGCAGTATCGGGTGTATCGGCCGGTGATCTAGTTCGTTGTTGGCGGCAGTGCCATACCACGGCGCACGCCTCACCGTTGCACTATCCATAATTTGGCGGCCGGTGTGGTAATCACGTTAAGTTATTGATTGTTAAATTTATTCAAAAATACGTCATAAAAAAACGGGACACGTCTTGTGTCCCGTTGACAAGGAGGGGAGGTGGTCAAAAGAAGCACTTCGGCCACGGCATGGCTTTTTGCATTCGATATGCCACAAAAATTCATTGTGAGATAGCACAACCGGTTAGCGTAAAGTTGAATATTTAATAAACAATATAGTAGGGACAGATTTTTGTCGTTTCTGCCGTATCCTGTCCCGCGGGTGACCATTTGTGTCAGGTAACCGTCGTCAAACGCAACGCGGTTACGGGCTTAACGAGCGACACCCCGCGATACGCCAGCTGGGAAATTGTGGCTGGACAAATCACGCGTACCCGGTTGCCTCAAATTCAATAGTCCCTGTCGGGTGCGGCTATTCCCGGGTGATGACCAGTGCGTTCGCCATATCGCAGTCAAAGCGCAGGGTGGTGATGCCGAACGGCACTAATCGTTCTTTTGCCCGGGCGTTGAGCTGGCCGCTGCCAATGACAATTTCATCGAGTACCACCCGGTATTTGGCAACGCAGCGATCGTTGTCCACAAACAGAATTAAACCTTTGTTGGTGAAGGTAGGGCTTTCATACAACACGCCGAAGCTTTCGTGTTCGATCGTTGTTTTCTGGCCCGTGGATAAAAGATCGGTTGCAGCTGCCAGTGACTGCACGGGGAGGATGATAAACAAAATAGCAATGAGTGGAACCAACCAATAGCGTTTCATGACTGTCGCTCCTTTTGCTGGTTTACATTCGTTTTCGCTTACAAAGTATCCGGTACGACATTAAAAACTGGATGCTTAATTGATGACTGCATTGGTAGCCACATTAAGAACAACAATAACAACTTTGACAACAATTCAGCGTTGCAATACGGCCCTCACGGGATTGATTCAGTTGATGGATTTTGCCTGTTGTTCGGCGTTTCCCGTATAGGTTTGCGGGGTCAGATCCAACAATCGCTGTTTGGCATCGTTGGGAATATCCAGGGTTTTGATGAAAGCCTGTATGGTTTCCCGTGTGATGGATTGGCCGCGGGTCAGTTCCTTGAGTTTCTCGTATGGTTTCTCGATGCCGTAACGGCGCATGACGGTTTGAATCGGTTCGGCCAGTACCTCCCAGTTATGATCAAGGTCTTCATTCAAGCGCTGGTTGTTGACTTCCAGCTTGCCGATACCCTTGAGCGTCGCTTTGTAGGCAATCAGTGAATGGGCCGCACCCACACCCAGGTTGCGCAACACAGTGGAGTCGGTCAGGTCGCGCTGCCAGCGCGAAACTGGCAGTTTTTGCGCCAGGTGGGTAAGGATTGCGTTAGCGATGCCAAGGTTGCCTTCGGAGTTTTCAAAATCGATGGGATTAACCTTGTGGGGCATCGTCGAGGAACCCACTTCACCGGCAACGGTTTTTTGTTTGAAGTATCCCAGCGAAATATAACCCCAGACGTCCCTGTCAAAATCGATCAGGATGGTATTGAAGCGAGCAATGGCATCAAAGATTTCCGCAATATAATCGTGCGGCTCAATTTGCGTGGTATAAGGATTCCATTGCAAACCCAAATTTTCCACAAAGCGCTGCGCCAGGGTCGGCCAGTCGATATCCGCATAGCTCGACAGGTGCGCGTTATAGTTGCCCACCGCGCCGTTGATCTTGCCTAAAACCGGATTGTTTTCCACCTGGTCCCGTTGGCGTTGCAATCGCGCCACCACATTGGCCAATTCCTTTCCCAGCGTGGTGGGTGATGCCGGTTGGCCGTGGGTTCGCGACAACATGGGTTGTGCTGCCTGTTGCCGGGCAAGCTCCTTGATACTGGTGATGAGCTGGTCCATCGTTGGCAGGATGACATTGGCGCGCGCGTTGTTCAGCATCAGGGCGTAGGCGATATTATTGATGTCCTCGGAGGTGCAGGCAAAATGGATGAATTCATTGATCGCATGGAGTTCATTGTTGCCGGCGATTTTTTCTTTCAGGAAATATTCAATGGCCTTGACGTCGTGATTGGTGGTTTTTTCGATGTCCTTGACCCGTGCGGCATCCGCTATCCCAAAATGGGTAATGATATCATCCAGGAATTTGACGGCAGCATCGCTCATGGGCGGCACTTCGCTGATGGCCTGTTCACCGGCGAGCATTTTTAACCATTCAATTTCCACGATGACGCGGTTTTTAATGAGGCCGTACTCACTAACCAGGTCGCTAAGCTCCCGGGTTTGACGGGCGTAGCGGCCGTCAATGGGCGAAATGGCTAACAAACTGTCTAATTCCATGGGTACTCCGTATATGCAGTTCGAGTTCCGATTGTATGACACCTGGGTCCAACCGTTGGGTTTTTACGCCCTCGTGACGGGGGCTGGAGCGCCGAATATTTGATCGATTTTTCCACAAAAATCAAGCAGGAATTGATTGTTTTTATTATGTTTTACATCGCGATGGACCACCGGCTTCGGGTATAATATGCCCCCTTGTGCAGCCGGCGGCTATTATAACCCATTGTGGGCCGGGGAGTTTAGCGTTTACCGGCAATTTACCAATTGTACGATCAAGCAAGCGGCGCTGTGCCGGCGCCCGGCATGTAAAACCGACGGCACTTGTCCACTTGATGTAATGACTAATCATATATAACGAACAGTTCAGGTAGTTGAGGCATTTAATGATAGAAGCGTACAGAAAACACGTTGCTGAGCGGGAAGCGGAAGGGTTACCGCCTTTGCCGCTGGATGAAAAGCAGGTCGCCGAATTGGTGGAGTTGTTAAAAAATCCACCGGCGGGTGAAGAGCAGTTCCTGCTGGATTTGCTCAGTCATCGCGTGCCACCCGGTGTGGATCAGGCCGCGTACGTCAAAGCGGGTTTTCTGGCGGATGTTGCCAAAGGCAGTACTGCCTGTCCGTTAATCGATGCCAGGCTGGCAACCGAGTTACTCGGTACCATGCTGGGCGGCTATAACATCCAACCGCTCATTGAGTTACTGGATGACGAGGACCTGGCACCCATTGCCACCCAGGCGTTATCCAATACGTTGTTGATCTTCGACGCCTATCATGATGTGGCTGAAAAAGCGCAATCCAATGATTATGCCAAACAGGTAGTGGATGCCTGGGCAAACGGCGCGTGGTTTAAACAGCGCGATCCGGTACCCGAAGAGCTCAAGGTTATCGTATTGAAAGTGCCGGGTGAAACAAACACCGACGACCTGTCTCCGGCGTCGGAAGCCTGGAGCCGGCCGGATATTCCGCTGCACGCAAAAAGCATGTTATCCAGCAAGATGCCGGAAGCGCTGGAGACCATCGAACAGCTGCGCGACAAAGGTTATCCGTTGGCTTATGTGGGTGACGTCGTGGGTACGGGATCGTCGCGTAAATCGGCGATTAACTCCATACTGTGGCACATGGGTCACGATTTCCCTTACGTACCCAACAAGCGTCAGGGCGGTGTCGTGCTGGGTGGCAAAATCGCGCCCATCTTTTTCAATACCGCGGAAGACTCCGGCGCCCTGCCTATTGAATGCGATGTATCGCAAATGAAAACCGGTGATGTCATTACCATTAAGCTTTACGACGGCGTCATCCTCAATGAAAACGGCGATCAAATCAGTTCTTTTACAATGAAGCCGTTAACACTGGCCGATGAAGTACGCGCCGGTGGTCGTATTCCGTTGATTATCGGCCGTTCCCTCACGGATAAAACCCGCGAAGCCCTGGGGCTGGAACCGTCGGATTTGTTTGCCAGGCCGGTGCCTACTACAGACTCCGGCAAAGGTTATACCCTGGCTCAGAAAATGGTGGGGCGTGCCTGTGGTGTCGAAGGCATTCGCCCGGGCACTTATTGTGAACCGCGCATGACCACTGTCGGTTCACAGGATACGACCGGCGCGATGACCCGCGACGAATTAAAAGAACTGGCATGCCTGGGTTTTTCCGCCGATCTGGTCATGCAGAGCTTTTGTCATACCGCCGCTTATCCCAAGCCGGTGGACATCAAGCTGCAACATGATTTACCGGATTTTATCCAGACCCGCGGCGGTATTTCGTTGCGCCCTGGCGACGGTGTCATCCATTCCTGGTTGAACCGCATGTTATTGCCGGACACTGTGGGCACGGGGGGAGATTCCCATACCCGTTTTCCCATCGGTATTAGTTTTCCAGCCGGTTCGGGATTGGTAGCGTTTGCCGCGGCACTGGGCGTTATGCCTTTGGATATGCCCGAGTCGGTACTGGTGCGTTTCAAGGGTAAAATGCAACCGGGTATTACCTTGCGCGATCTGGTAAACGCCATTCCTTATGTGGCCATTCAAAAAGGCCTGTTAACCGTGGCCAAGGAAAACAAGCAAAACGTATTCTCCGGTCGGGTGCTGGAAATAGAAGGTCTGCCGGATTTGAAGGTAGAGCAGGCGTTTGAGTTTTCCGACGCCTCGGCGGAACGTTCCGCCGGCGGTTGCACGGTGCGGTTGAACAAAGAGCCCATCATAGAATACCTGACATCCAACGTGACCCTGTTAAAGTGGATGATTGCCATGGGGTATGGTGACGAGCGTACCCTGCAGCGCCGGATTACCGCCATGGAAGAGTGGCTGGCCAACCCCACTTTGCTGGAGGCGGACCCGGACGCCGAATACGCGGAAATCATTGAAATAGACCTTGATGAAATCAAGGAGCCGCTGCTGGCATGTCCCAACGATCCCGACGATATCAAACCTTTGTCGCAGGTGCAGGGTGATAACATTGACGAAGTGTTTATCGGCTCGTGCATGACGAACATTGGTCATTACCGCGCCGCCGGTAAGGTGCTGGAACAGGTGCCCGGCAACCTGCCGACCAAATTATGGATTGCGCCTCCCACCAAAATGGATCAGCATCAACTCACCGAGGAAGGCTACTACAGCATATTCGGTAAAGTGGGTGCACGCACCGAGATGCCCGGATGTTCCCTGTGCATGGGTAACCAGGCACGGGTGGCCGATGGTGCCACGGTAGTGTCAACATCCACCCGTAATTTTCCCAACAGGTTGGGCAAGGGCGCTAATGTCTATCTGGCCTCCGCCGAACTGGCGGCGGTATCAGCCTGGTTGGGGCATATCCCGACGGTGGAAGAATACATGAGTGCGGTGAAACATCTCGAACCCATGGCGGCGGACGTTTATCGCTATCTTAATTTTAATGAACTGCCCGACTACCAGGATATTGCCGACACGGTGGTGCCGGTACAAATCACCGCCTGATGTTTTAAAAAGCATTAAACGCAAAGGCGCAATACCGCAAAGGATGCGACGTTGTTAATGGAGTAGGGAGCGCTTTCGGGTATGACGGTTCAATGTCGCATAAGCTGAGATGCGTGCGAGTGAATTTTCTAAATGTGTTGCATCCGGGCGCTTTTACGTTAAATCGCTTCTTTTATTGGAATGAGTCGCACATTTTAAGTGAATAAAAAAACGGGAGGCCGGGCCTCCCGTTTTTTTATGTTGGTAAACAAATTTATGGATGCGTTAATGTAATACCCTGGCCGTGTTCTCATCGTGGATTTTTTGTGCTTCGGCCAGAATCGCTTTACGGTTAAACAATAGTTGCCAGCGCGTACCGCCACATTGGCGCCACAATACCGCAGAACGAACGCCCGCCAACAGCAGGGCGCGAATTTTATTGGCATTGCTGGGATTGGATATATGGTTTTGTTCGCCGTTGACGATGATGCGTGGTTGCAATGTGCTGACAGTCTGGGTGTAAAGGTCTGCCAGGCTGGCAATGACGTTCTCGTGGGTTGTGCCAAAGTGTTCCCGCTGTGAATTTGCCCGTTGCACGCCGGCGGTAATTGTATCCAGTAGATCCTTGCGTTTCATCAGTTTGCGTTCCAGCACCATGACGCCGATGGCATATTTGGTGACTTCGATGTCTTTGCTGCGGTCAGCGGATTCCCCTGGTTTATTGGGACCTAACTGCGTTAACAGGGTACGGGCGCCGAAGGCAATATTGGCAGCGTTGTCATAGACATCTTCCGGCGTGGCGCTATCCAGCGTAAATATGCTGTTAATGCTCGCTTCAAAAGAAGCCTGATCACACATGCCTTTGCGGGCAACCTGCTGTACCATTCGCGTTGCCTGGAATATGCCGCTGAGGGCGATAACTTTGTCTCTTAGTGTGTATTGCAATAGCATTCTCCGTTGGGCGAGCGTTTTATTGCCTTGCTCTGATGCCTAATATAATGTCTCATCATCAGGAATTGAAGGCCCTGTCAATGATACCTCCACCCAGGCATTCATCACCCTGGTAAAAGACCACCGACTGGCCCGGTGTGACGGCGCGTTGCGGTTGCGCGAAACGCACGGTACAGGTTCGTCCAGATAATTCCGTGATGGTGCAGCGTTGATCGCTTTGCCGGTAACGGGTTTTGGCCATGCATTGAAAACCGGGCGCGGTGGGGGAGTCGGCAATCCAATGTATGTCCGTGGCGATCAGGGTATCGGTAAAAAGACGCGGGTGGTTGTGGCCCTGCGCCACGATCAGGATATTGTCGTCCAGATTTTTAGCCACCACATACCACGGTTGGCCGTCGCCCTGTTTGGAACCACCAATGCCCAGGCCCTGGCGCTGGCCCAGAGTATAATACATCAGGCCGTCATGGTGGCCGATAACCTCGCCGTCCACGGTTTGAATGTCACCCCGTTGTGCCGGAAGATACTGGCTTAGAAAGGCTTTGAATTTGCGTTCCCCAATAAAGCAAATGCCGGTGCTGTCCTTCTTGGCAAAATTGGCAAAACCCGCCTTTTCCGCCAGTGATCTTACTTCAGGTTTGTTCAGCGTGCCTAATGGGAACACCGATTTGCTCAGTTGGTATTGATCCAGTTGATGTAAAAAATAACTCTGGTCCTTGTTGGGATCCAGGGCTTTTAATAACCGAAATTTGTTATCGCGGTATTCACAGCGTGCATAATGGCCGGTAGCGATGTGGTCTGCGCCCAGGTCAGTGGCATGCTCCAGGAAGGTCTTGAACTTGATTTCCTTGTTGCAGAGAATATCGGGATTGGGAGTACGCCCTTTTTTATATTCCGCCAGAAAATACTGGAAAACCTTTTCCCAGTATTCGCCGGAAAAGTTACGCGTCAACAGGGGAAGGCCGAGCAGCCTGGCAACGTTGTCGGCGTCCTGCAGGTCTTCGGCGGCGGAGCAGTATTGGTCGTCATCTTCTTCCCAGTTCTTCATGAAAATACCCTGCAACTGGTAGCCTTGTTGCTTTAATAATAACGCGGCCACTGAGGAATCAACGCCGCCGGATAATCCGATGACAATTTTTTCTGGCTGTTGCGGGGAAGACGATTGAGCCATGGTGCGATAATAACAGGTCAGCGCGTGCGGCCGGAAAAACCGGCGGCGCGGCGCCGCTGTTGCTCCCTGGGTTTTAGCAGTGCCTGCGGATGTTTGACGTTGGGTAAACGGGCCAATGTTTCCTGCAATTGGTGGTCGTCGACCACCCGGTATTGTCCCGGCTCCAGGTTCCCCAGCGACCAGGGTCCGATTGCCGTACGTATCAGCCGCAGGGTAGGAAAACCCACGGCCGCGGTCATGCGCCTGACTTGCCGGTTACGGCCTTCAGTAATGGTCAGTTCCAGCCAGGAGGTGGGAATGGACTGGCGCTGTCGAATGGGAGGGGTGCGTGGCCAGATACGGGGTTCGTCGATGGCGTGTGCCCTGGCGGGTTTGGTCGGACCATCATTGAGTTCAACGCCTTGGCGCAATTGGCTGATGGCATGGTCGGAGACAGTTCCTTCCACCTGCGCCCAGTAGGTTTTGTCCAGTTTAAATTTGGGATCAGCAATGCGGTGTTGTAGTTTGCCATGGTCGGTTAACAGCAGCAGGCCTTCACTATCCCGGTCCAGCCTGCCACAGGCATACACATCTTTGACGGGGATATAATCCGCCAATGTTGCGCGATCTTGCTGATCGGTGAATTGGCAAAGCACGTTAAACGGTTTGTTAAAAACGACCAGCATGAATTCTGTGCCACGGCGCCACGGCTTTAATGCCTGAGCACCGCGGGGGTTTCTCCCGTCAGGGTTTTCAGGAACGCGACAATATCGTCAACCTGTTCTTCAGTTATCGGATAGGCGAATTGCGTTTTGGACATGATCTTTACCGCTTCATGCAGGTTTGCCGCCGAGCCGTTGTGAAAATAGGGGGCCGTTAACGCAATATTGCGCAACGTCGGTACGCGCCACATGTATTTTTCCCCGGGGTCTTTGGAAAATTCATAACGCCCCAGGTCTTTGGTCAGGTTGTGGGATTTATCATAGGGTGATCCCCGTTTGGTGGGAAACAATTCATAAAATCCATCGCCCATTCCCATGGCCGGCCCGGGAGCGGGTCCCGCGAAGTTAACGCCAAAATGACACGCCAGACAACCGTTGTCGTTAAATATCTGCATGCCTTTTTGTGCTTTGGCGCTAATGGCATTTTTATCGCCTTTAATATAGTGATCGAAGGGACTGTTGGGGGTCATCAACGCGCGCTGGAAACTGGCTAATGCCTTGGCAATGTTTTCCATGTTGATGCCGTGTTTTGAATCAAAAGCGTTGGCGAATCCCTTGTTGTAACCTTTGTCGCCGCTGAGCCGGTTAATCAATTTGGACGGGTTGTTGCCCATAATGTCCGGGTCCTGCAAATGGTCGATCGCTTGTTGTTCCAGCGTTTTGACGCGCCCGTCCCAGTACAGCACCGTTTGCAGGCCGATATTGAGTAAGGTTGGAGGGTTGCGCCGGGTTTTTTTGCCGGATACACCGGTTGCCCAGCGTTGATTGTTATCGCCCCCGGTGGCCAGGTTATGGCACGTGTTGCAGGACAGCTTGCCGTTGGCCGACAGGCGTTTGTCAAAAAACAGTTTTTTACCGAGCGCAATTTTCTGGTCAGTCAACGGATTGTCGTCCGGTACCAGGGGTTTGTCAGGTAACGGTTGGAAATAATCAAAGGCCGCGCTGTAGGCGCTGGATGATACCAGCAGCAAAAAACAACTGGCTATTGCACCGGTTAATGTCGCGGGTCGGTTAATTATCCTGAACATTCAACGGCCTCCTGATGATGCGTCATAAAAGCGTGGGATTGTACAGCAGCACGGCACATTGTCCAATTCCCGGCGGTATAGTTGATGGTCGGCCACGGTTTGTTAACCAGGACCGGTTTCTCAATAACGGTAACCAGCGCTATAGATATCGCTCCGGTAACCGATAATTCTTAATATGATCATAAAGTTAGACACGTTGTTTAGTGTAGGTTCCTAACCAATACCGGGTGCCGGAAAATCAGCATCACGGTAGAAAGCGGGCGCAGGGTATTGAATATAAAAGCAATATGGATTCATTGCGATGGCATAGCAATTGCAATTTTTTATCTTGAACGAAGTTAGTAACAGAAACCAGCGGTGGCCGTACGTATCGTGGAGGGCCGCCAGGAAATCATCACTATGTCGATGAAAGACCTGCTTTCCCAGGATGAAATTGATGCGCTGCTTCACGGTGTGTCGACCGATGAAATAGAAACAGCGGACGACACGTTTGGTGATGATGGCCACGTTGCCAGCTACGATTTTGCCAATCAGGAGCGGATTATTCGCGGCCGCATGCCCAGCCTGGAGATCGTCAACGAGCGTTTTGCCCGCCACTTTCGCAACAGTCTATTTAAATTGCTGCGCCGCGGTACCGAAGTTACGGTTAGTGGCGTACAGATGTTAAAGTTTTCCGAATACGTCTATAGCCTGGTGGTCCCCACCAGTCTGAATATCGTCAAGATTCATCCCTTGCGCGGCAACGGACTGCTGGTGATGGATCCCAAGCTGGTTTTCAATGTGGTTGACAACTACTTTGGCGGAGACGGTCGATTTAATCCATTTATTGAAGGTCGGGATTTTGCCCCCACCGAGTTGCGTCTCATTCAGCGCATGATGGACATGGCCTTTGGGGATCTCGAAGAGGCGTGGCAACCGGTGATGGAAGTGAATCTGGAATTCGTCAACGCCGAGGTCAATCCCCAGTTTACCACCATCGTAAGCCCCAATGACGTGGTGGTGGTAACCACCTTCAATGTTGAAATCGAAGGTGTCGGCGGTGAATTCCATATCACATTACCCTATACCATGCTGGAACCGATTCGCGACAGGCTCGATACCGTGCTGCACACTGATGCGGCCAATTCCGACGAAAGCTGGTCCAATGCGTTGCGGGACGAGATTGAACTATCAACGGTCAATCTTTCCTGCAGGACGGCGCAGAGTGAGTTGACGATGAGGGAGATTCTGGCACTAAAACCCGGTGATGTTATCCCCATTGATATGCCACAAGCTGCGACCATTCACGCAGAGGGAATTCCTGTACTAAAGGGGCAAATGGGGGAATCCCGTGGACACAATGCCGTGACAGTCACCGGGCAAGTGAGTTTCCCGTCCCACGCACTGCGCAATTTAAATAACGAGGTTATCAATGAGCAATAGTAAGAAAAGCGACGCTAAAACGATTGATGACGAGTGGGCGGAAATCCTGGGTGATACACATCCCGATTATTCCCATGCGGCCCATGAACAACGCCAACCTGACGCAGAACCGGAGCAGGGGGCGCAGCCGGCCTCGTCATCCACCAGCGTGGAATCCTCGTGCCTGGATGTCATACTGGATATCCCTGTCACCCTGTCCCTGGAAGTGGGTAAATCCCGCATCAGCATACGCGATTTGTTAAAGCTCAATCAGGGTTCGGTGGTGGAGCTGGACCGGCTGGCAGGGGAGCCCCTCGACGTGTTAGTTAATGGTACGTTGATTGCTCACGGGGAAGTGGTGGTGACCAACGAAAAATATGGCATCCGCTTGACGGATGTGATCAGTGCCGCTGAACGTATTCAGAAACTAAAATAACCCCGCATTACGATTACTACGCACATACGCCATAGTCTTAGCACCCATCGGCGGATTGCACTCTGCGATTAACAGCCGCGGTATCTAGTGTGTGCAATATTCCTTTGGCTCCAGTTTAGTCCTGTCTTTTTTTGCGTGCATGGGTCACAAAAACGCAATAGCGGTGTTGCAATACTGCTGATCATGTACCCGTATATATATTTTTATCTTGCCGTTGTTGTGGCACAAAAAATATTTATACCGCGGTTTTCAATCACCCGATATACGCGCCAAGCCGAAACATTGGCGCGCTCCGCCGGTTTTATTGCCGCGTGCCAGTGTCTGGTGCCGGCACCGCAACAAGTTAACGAATCAAGACAACAGCTTAGCATGGGCTTAACCTGCACGGCCATTGTTGCTAAACATGCTATGGAACGCTAATTGCATTTCCTACCACCAATCGATTCCCGCTATCTCGCCGGTTTCGATCTATGAAGAATCGTATCCGCTGCAACCGGGCGCGGCCATGTTAGGGAGGCCGGCAGGCTTTGGATAGCAAGGCCAACGCCCTTTGTGAGCATTGTTAATCCACGGTTTATAAGTTGTCCGTAACAGGGAATATATTTTTACGTTGCGCCGAAAACAAAGACACGGCGAGCGGGCAACGCCACGAGTTTGCTGAGTATTACTGTTGACTAAGACAACCTGTAACTTTGTCAGCCTGTCGGTCTGCTGCTATTTTCGGTGCGTTGTATGACTATAAAAATAATTTGCTCGCATGATGCGCGTAGCGCGGATCAAAAAGTCGGGCGCGAGTTGGGTGGCAAAGCAGTCATACTCTTCCATCGCAGTACAGCGCGCGGCATCTTGGAAGTACCAGCCGCACTAAAAAGTCGGCAAGAATTATCGACTGGCTATGATCATGCCGGTGACAATTTTAATGATACTAAAGGCCACTACAAATCTCCTTCTACGTTTTTATCTAATATTAGCAATAAATATAAGCGGCCAAAGAAAAAGATTTGCCTTTACGGCAGGCGAAATTTTTACGGCAACAGCGGTAGTGGGAATGAATCCTGCACTAAACATAATAATCGTTACGAATTGCGCCAACAAACGGATTGTGAAAAAAGCGCTTCCAGCTTGAAAACAGGAAGTGCAAATCAGCGCCGAAACGAGAGGTTATTATTTCACGACTCACCCCGCAAATTAATGGACGATGCATCTATGGACAAGGTTGTATTGAATTCGTATTACAACAATAACGGTGATGAATCAAAAGCCCCCACGGTTGATAAGCGTGTTGATGCGAGAACCGCCTCCGGACTTGTGGAACATAAGATTATCGAACAGGCATGGGGATCAAAAGCCCGGCAAAATCCGGACAAGGCCCGCCTTCTTCGCCAGTTGCTGAAGCTGGATATTAATCCGCTGGTCATCCAGAGAATTGCAAATGTACTGGCGAATAACGAGTTCGATATGACAACTGCCTTACCGCACGCCCTGGCGGTGCTGGCCAACGATTTACCCATATACAAGGAAGACTTTACAGCGTGTGGCGGTACGGTGGCGCTATTGGGGCCCACAGGCGTGGGCAAGACCACGGCTATTGCCAAAATGGCGGCACGGTTTGCGTTAACGCACGGGCGCAACAATGTGGCGTTGGTGTCGACAGACGGCCACCGGATCGCAGGCGCCGAACAATTGCGTATCTATGGCAAGTTACTGGGTATCCCTCTCAAAGTTGTATCCGACGATATCGAGCTTCTGGACGCGCTGAATACGTTTTCCGAAAAGCCTTTCGTGCTAATCGATACTGCCGGCATGGGGCCAAAAGATGTGATCAATAGTCGGTATTTTGACCTGTTCTCCGGCGGCATTACCCAGATTAAGAATTTTCTGGTTCTGCCGGCGACAGCCCATCGTAGTGTTTTGGAAGAAACCGCCCAGGCGTATGGCCACCTGAAACTGGACGGCAGTATTATTACCAAGGTGGACGAAACCACTCGTTTAGGCGGTCCCCTTTCCGTTGCGATCGTCAATGATCTGCCGGTTGCGTATTTCAGTGACGGACAAAAAGTTCCTGACGACTTTCATCCCGCGCGTGCCCATACCCTTATTAGTCGCGCTGTCAGAGTGATTGATCAATTTGATGACGCACATCCATTAACAGCACCAGAAAACAATAAAGCCGGAGTTGAGGCAAATGTTTGTATCTGAGCCCTTTAACCAGACCGATAGCCGGGGCCACATATCGGATAAACCCGTGCGGGTTATCGCCGTCACCAGTGGCAAGGGTGGCGTGGGCAAAACCAGCATATCGGTTAATCTGGGTGTTAGTTTGGCCAGTATGGGCAAGGATGTCATGTTAATGGATGCCGATCTGGGCCTGGCCAATGCGGACGTGATGATGGGACTGCATCCGCGTTTTAATTTGTCCCACGTCATTAGCGGAGAAAGGCCGCTGGATGAGGTGCTGATGGACGGTCCGGAGGGCCTGAAACTGGTGCCTGCCGCCTCGGGGCTGCATTCCATGGCGCAGCTGGCGCCAGCGGAACACGCCGGTGTTATCCGGGCGTTTAGTGAATTGAATTTTCCGCTCGACGTACTGTTAATCGATACCGCTGCGGGCATCTCCGACAACGTGATTGCCTATACCAGGGCGGCCCAGGAGGTCATAGTCGTGCTGTGCGACGAACCGGCGTCGATTACTGATGCATACGCACTTATCAAATTGCTTAGCCGGGACTACGGCCTGCACCGTTTCCGGGTAATAACCAACATGGTTTCCAGCATCCAGACGGGAAAGGAACTGTACCGCAAGATTTTGCAGGTGACGGACCGGTATCTGGATGTGGCATTGGATTTTATGGGTGTAATTCCAAACGATGAGTACCTTCGCAAGGCAATTCAGCGTCAAAAATCTGTGGTGGATGCGTTTCCCCGCTGCAAATCGTCTTTAGCGTTCAAGAAGTTGGCGCAAAAGGCCGATAGTTGGCCTATGCCGGCTTCGGCGGGCGGACGCCTGGAGTTCTTTGTAGAACGGCTCATCATGGCAAGTCAACATGGAACAGGAGTGTCGTTATGAGTGGGATGGCTGTGTACGCCGACGAGGCCCAAGAAGGGGTCGTCCGAAGTGACAATGAACAAATCGCAATGTACACGCCGCTGGTGAAACGCATTGCGTACCATCTGATGTCGCGTCTACCGCCGAACGTGCAACAGGATGATTTGATACAGGCAGGATTGATAGGGCTGCTGGAGGCGCTTCGAAATTACGATGCTTCGCAGGGTGCCAGTTTCCAGACCTATGCGCGGATTCGCATCCGCGGTGCCATGCTGGATGAAATCCGCAAGAACGACTGGGCACCCCGTTCCGTTCACCGTAAAGCCCGCATGGTGGCTGAGGTGGTTCGGGAAATCGAGCATAAGACCGGTCGTGATGCCAGGGACCATGAAATCGCGACAGCAATGCAGATTTCGCTGGAGGATTATCACCAGTTGTTGCAGGAAGCAAGCGGCCACCGGGTGTTCAGTTATGATGAACTGGAGATGGAGTCTCAAGGTGGTTTTTCAGGCCTGGTGGAAAGGGATAAAGGGCCGCTGGAAGGGCTGCAGACCGAGGATTTTAAACGCAGTTTAGCGGAAGCGATTGCCGGGTTACCGGAGCGCGAACGGATGGTCATGTCGTTATATTATGACGAAGAGCTAAATTTACGGGAGATAGGTGCCGTTATTGGAGTAAGTGAGTCGCGCGTTTGCCAGATTCACAGCCAGGCCGTGATTCGCTTGCAGTCCCGGATGAATCAATGGATCGGTTTGTAAAAATATTGATAAATATTTTTTATAGACTTTAATAGGTTGTACCAACGTTATAACAACACACTGGATCTAAGCTATGGGATCGGACTTAGACAAAAATATGAAAATTCTTATTGTGGACGATTTCTCCACGATGCGCCGCATTATCAAAAACCTGTTGCGTGACCTGGGTTTCAACAACACCATCGAGGCCAGTGACGGGACCACCGCTTTACCGATGTTAAAGACGGGTGATTTTGATTTGCTGGTGACGGACTGGAATATGCCCGGCATGGCTGGAATCGATTTACTCAAAGCCGTGCGCTCTGACCGGAGTATCGCGGGACTGCCGGTTTTAATGGTGACCGCTGAATCGAAACGCGACCAAATTGTCGAAGCTGCCCAGGCAGGCGTCAATGGTTATATTGTAAAACCTTTTACTGCCCAGACACTGAAAGAAAAAATTGACAAAATCTGGGAGCGGCTTGATTCCGAATCCTAACGCCGCGGCGTGCTATTGCCTGGGAACAGGAATTCAGGATTTGGAAGAGACGTTGTTCCTTGTGTTGGTTATGGATCGACTGCGAAGGCGGTAGTTATCGCAGAGGACGTTAAAGATCGTATCACTGTCAATATTTCTTGGCCGGAATGTTCAATTTGTTTTGCTACGAAGGCACGGTGTTGCGGCAGCTACATCGTGCCTTTGTTGCTATAAGGCCAGCAACTGCCTGTCCCGTGCCGGCAGATGATCCGAATTGTAAATAAATATGGGAGACTTGGCATCAGTACCTGTTTTTGTTCCCCAGGTAAATGCGCCATTTATCAAATAGTCAGGATCGCGTTTGAATGACGGTAAAACAACAATGATGTCTATGGAGGAAGAAAGCGAACTGTTGCAGGACTTTCTGGTGGATGCCGGAGAGATACTGGAGCAGTTGGTGCAGCAGGTTGTTGATCTGGAGAAATACCCGGACGACAAGGAAACCATCAATGCTGTATTTCGTGGCTTTCACACCATAAAGGGTGGCGCGAGTTTTCTTGGTCTCGACCCTTTGGTGGCGTTGTGCCACCGTACCGAAGATGTTTTTAACCTGCTCAGAAACGGCGAGCGTGCCGTAGACGACGAGGTTATGGATGTTGTGCTGCCGGTTATTGATGTGCTGAAGGAGCAGTTTACGGAGCTGAGTTCCGGTCAGGCGCCGCGCGAGGCCGATGCCTGGATTCTGGAAAAGCTTGATGAGCTTACGACGGCTCCCGGAAAATTACCGGTTGACAACGAACCACCGCAGAGAAAAAAACACAACACTCAAATTTCCAATAAAAAGAAAAAGAAAAAGAAAAAAACAGTTACAAGTACAGACGAACCACGGGCCTCCGTAAAACACAAAGTAAACGTTGTATCAGTGCCTAGAGAGTCCGAAGATGCAGAATCGGGCGATGCCCAAGAGATTACCGATACAGAGTTCGATGCACTGCTGGACCAATTTCAAACCGAACGCAAGGGTATTGCCAGGGGTGACCAGTCGGCCTCTGAAAACACAGACAGTGAACCGGTAGAGCCGGCTGTTTCCGATACCGGCGTTGAAGACCAAAAAGCCGGCAACAACCTGGTGGATGAAGACTTTATCAGCGAGGAGGAATTTGATGCGTTGCTCGATTCCCTGAATACCTCCACATCAAAACCCCAGGTCACATCCTCACCAGCGCCTGTTCCCGCGCCGCCGGAAAATACCCATACGTCCGTATCCCGCAGTACATCAGACGACCCATCGGACGCCGCTCCTGCGCCTGCAACGGCAACTGACGCCACAGAGGCAGCACCGGCGAAGCAAAGTACGGCAAAGTCCAAACCCAGGGAAGCGTCACAACAGGAAACATCCGTTCGTGTTGATACTAAACGCCTTGACGATATTATGAATCTCGTCGGCGAACTGGTCCTGGTCCGCAACCGAATGACCAGTATCGAGAGCACGTTGCAGAGCGAGGAAGTATCTAAAGTGGTCGGCAATCTCGATCTGGTGACCGCTGATCTTCAGTCAGCTGTGATGAAGACCCGCATGCAGCCTATCAAGAAAGTATTCGGACGTTTTCCCCGTGTGGTTCGAGATCTGGCGCGTAGCCTGAAAAAAGAGGTTAGCCTGGAACTACAAGGCGAGGATACCGACCTGGATAAAAACCTGGTTGAAGCATTGGCCGATCCCCTGGTGCACCTGGTGCGCAATGCCGTGGACCATGGCATTGAATCGCCGGATGTGCGGGAAGCCAACGGCAAACCGCGTACCGGCACCGTGATATTAACTGCGGAACAGGAAGGCGATCATATTTTATTAACCATCGAGGACGACGGCAAAGGTATGGATGCCGACAAGATTAGAGCCATCGCCGTTGAAAAGGAACTGCTCGATGAAGAAAGCGCCGCGCGCCTTGAAAACAAGGAATGTTACAACCTGATTTTTCTGCCGGGATTTTCCACTAAAAGTGAAATCTCCGACGTATCCGGTCGCGGCGTGGGCATGGATGTTGTTAAAAATCGAATCGAACAACTGAACGGAACTGTAGAAGTTGATTCCGAAGCCGGTCACGGCAGCAAAATCATTATCAAGGTGCCGTTAACCCTGGCGATAATGCCCACGTTAATGGTCACACTGGGCGCGCAGATTTTTGCCTTGCCACTGGCCAGCGTTAACGAAATTTTCAATCTCGATTTAACCAGGACCAGTGTATTGAATGGTCAGCGCGTGGTTATGGTGCGCAATAAAGCGTTGCCATTGTTTTACCTGCGCCACTGGCTGATTAAGGGCGAGGAAAACACGCCATTGCCGGAAGAGGGGCACGTAGTCGTGGTCAGTATGGGTGTGCAGCGTATAGGGTTCGTTGTGGATCAGCTAATTGGCCAGGAAGAGGTGGTTATCAAGCCATTGGGGGCCATATTGCACGGCATGAAAGGACTGGCCGGTGCGACTATTACGGGTGATGGCCGTATATCCCTCATTCTCGATATTCCCGGCCTCATGCAAACCTACGCTCGACGATTTTAAGAGGCAACATTCGGCATGACGGTGCGAGTTTTGGTCGTTGATGATTCCCGGTTTTTCCGGCGCAGAGTCAATGAAATGCTGGCGGGTGATCCGATGCTGGAAGTTGTCGGTGAGGCAGCTGACGGTCAGGAGGCCGTGGACCAGGCGTTAAGGTTAAAGCCCGATGTTATTACCATGGATATCGAAATGCCTGTCATGGACGGCATTACGGCAACCCGAAAAATCCTTGCCACCCGGTTTATCCCCATTTTGATGTTTTCTTCTCTGACCAACGAAGGTGCCCAGTCAACGTTTGACGCTCTGGATGCCGGGGCCGTGGATTATCTGCCAAAGCGTTTTGAAGAGTTTTCCAAAGACAAACGCGCTGCCGGACGTAAGCTCTGCGACAAGGTAATTAATGTCGCCAGGATTAAACACCCGCCCCGTTTTACCAAAGCCACGGAAGCCAAGCCACGCACACCACCGGTGGATTCCAGTCAGGCCGGCAAACACATTGCCAGCAGGAAAGGTCTGCATCAAGCCAATAAAACCGCACCCCAACCGCGCAGCGACGCGCCGAATATTCGTAAAGGACAAGTTAAGCTGGTGGCGATTGGAACCTCCACCGGTGGGCCGGTAGCTTTGCAACAAATCCTTTCTTCATTGCCGGCCGGTTTTGATGTGCCGTTATTACTGGTTCAGCATATGCCGGAAAGTTTTACCGGGCCTTTTGCGCAGCGTCTGGATAAGCTCAGTCAAATTGACGTAAAAGAAGCCGAGGATGGTGATGAATTACGGCCAGGTTTGGCGCTGCTGGCCCCCGGTGGCCATCAGGTGGAGCTAAAGCGCAGACGTGAGCGCAATACCGTGCATGTGTATCAGGCAACGGAAGAACAAAACTATAAACCTTGTATCGACGTAACCTTTCAATCCATTGCCCGTGTTTTCTCGACCAAGACGCTGGCAATAATTTTAACCGGTATGGGA
>JASFOJ010000052.1:0-27406 GCA_050116575.1 Gammaproteobacteria bacterium
AAACTCCAGCACCGGAATCTGCGATGGGTCGCGCTTATATATCACCGGGGGATCGATGGTGTCGGGCAGAAAACGTTTGGCCCGGTCCAGGCGGGTACTGGCATCGCGCAACGCAATATCAATGTCCTTACCATACTCAAAGGCAAGATCCACCGACGATGCTCCCTGTGAGGTTTGCGATTGCACATTGATGGCGTCCTCGGTAATCGCCAACTGTTCTTCCAGCTGGCGGGTTACCCGGTCTTCCATCACCGTGGCGGGCACACCGGGGTCAAGGATGCGCACCCTTACGTCCGGGTAAATGATATGAGGCAGCAAATCGATCGCCAGCCGTTCCAGGGCGAACATGCCGACGACAATCACTGCTGCTGATATCATGGTAACGCCCACGGGATGGCGGATGGACCAGGACGCCAGCCCGCCGGTGCGCGCCGTCAGTTGTTTCAATCCCAGTTTAGGTTGCCTGGCCATGGGCACGGTCTCTTATGACGGATTTGGTACAGACGGGTCGGGTGAGGTTAGCGGCGTTACCGAACCGTTTTTGTCACCCGTGGATTTTTGGCCGTTACCGGCATCACCATTTCCGGTTGGCACTACTTTAACCTGTTTGCCCACCGCCAAATCAAGGAAGCCCTTGGTGACCACCCGTTGGCCCTGATCGAGACCTTTGAGGATTTCCACTTGTTCATCAATGCGCAGGCCGCCGACCACCGGCGAACGGTGTACCACATTGTTGTCGTCAACGGTAAAGACATAAGCCCCGCTTTGGTCGCGACGCAAGGCACTGAAAGGAATGACCAGCCGCTGCGCGGCCTGGGTCGTTAACGTTACCCGGCACAGTTGGCCGGGACGGGCGCCTTTGGGAACGGGCCTCAATTCCACTTCCACGGTACCCCGCCTTGTTACCGGGTCCAGGTTGGGAAAAATGCGGCTGATCCGTCCGTGAAAGGTTTTATCGCCCAGCGCATCAACGGTAACTTGTGCAAGTTGGTCGACGGCAAGTTTTGAAATTAACAGTTCGGAGACGGTCACTTCCGTAACCAGCGACGTTGGATCGGATATGGTGAGCAGATGTGTGTAACGTTCGGCGATGTTGCCCGGCTCGCTGAGCCGCTCACTGACAATACCGTCCAGCGGTGACTTGATGGTGGTATACGACAAGCGCGTTTGCAAAACCTTTTCATCGGCCTGAGCCACTTCCAACGCCGTTTCTGCGCGGTTCAGTTGTTCATCGGAAACCAGCTTCTTCTTGAATAAATCGCGGACTCGATTCAGATCCTGTTGCGCCTGGTGCCGTGTCGCCTGCGCGCGGGTTAACTGGGCCCGCAACAGCTTGTCGTCAAGACGCACCACCATATCGCCCTTTTTGACCCGGTCACCCTCAAAATACGGCAGCTTTATAACCTCGCCGTCTTCCTGGTTATGTATCTTTACTTCACGCCGCGCCCGCAGGGTACCGGTTCGCACCCGTTGCACCGCCACCGGTGACAGGTTAACCCGGACCGCCTCCACCAAATGCGCTTTGGGTTTTTTATTGGATTTGCCCACTGACTCCTGTGAACAGCCCGCCATCATAGAAAGCAATGCAACTGCCAGAGCAACAGTTGGCCACAAATACCGAGGGTTTAATGCAACCATATATTTTTGTAAATCGTCGTGTTAATCAATCTTTCGGAAGGTCTGTCAATCCGTTGGCAAGGGGCCGGTTCCGCTGTTGTTATACGCTATCGCTCACATTTCTGGCAACGACTTTTACAACGCCTACTGCAACGCTTGTGGCGCTGATTAAGCCGGCCACCAATATGGTTCAGTCAACGCTGCCCATGTTATTGTTAAACGGTTGGATATCCATAGTAAGTCATCTTAAGACTGGTCAAGTTCCAGCAGCGCCATAAATGTCAACGGCTCCTCGTTGTCGTCCAGGGATTCACCGGTGACCTGCGCCCACATCCAGTCATCCAGTTCCCCCGCGACCGGTGCCGGTTGTTTGCGGTTCACTGGTGACGTATGCAAATTCACGATCGACATGGAAATCACCAACACCGCCGCGGCGGCCGCGGCCAGGCTCAGAAAACTGCGCGGGTGATTAAATCCCTTGCCGGCATAACTGGAATCGCTGCGTTTCATGCCGCCACCGGACCGGTCTTGCGGTGGCAATTTATCAACGATACGCGCCACCAACGCGGAGTCGGCCGGTTCATTCAAGCCGGGAAGCTGATCGCCAGCGGTTTTCAACACGTCATCCAGCGAACGCGCCTGTTGTTGCAGCTCGCGCAGTTCTGCCGAATGTTGTATTAACGCCAATGCTGATGCGCGCTCGTCTTCCGGCCACGCCCGGGCATCGGCGCCGTAACATTCCAGCAACGCCCTGGCCCGTTCAGGACTGATTAATTTGGCGGTTTTGCTGTTCATAACTGGTTTCCTTTATCTTCAAGCAGAAGTTTTTTCAAGGTGCGCCGTCCCCGCGACAGCAGGGATTCCAGCGCTTCCACACTAACATCCATCACCGACGCCGCATCCCGATTGGACATACCGTGATAAACACATAACGCAATAGCGGTACGTTGACGTTCGGGTAACTGGTTCAATGCCGCCGACACAGCCTGTTGCTGCTGGGCCTGGCCGAGTTCGTTATCCGGCTCGCCGGATGGGTCATCCGCGGGCAACATGGCTTCGTTTTCTATAGGCGTTACCGGTCTACGTTTGCGCAATTCATCAATACACAAGTTGTAGGTAATGCGATACATCCAGCTGCGGACACTGAATCCCTGGGGTTCCCAACTCGCTGCCTTGTTCCACATGCGAATGAAGGCTTCCTGTGCCGCATCTTCGGCATCGGCGCGGTGCCCCACATAACGCATGGCAAATTGAATCATGGCGTTGAGATGGCGGGTCACAATCTCGGTAAAAGCCGCTTTGTCGCCGCCGGCGACAGCCAGCATTAGCTGGCTGTCGTCCATTGCTGCCCATTGCTCAGGCGACATTCGCGGGGAAGTGGTTTGTTTCATCGTTGCCGGTATCAACTCGGTTCGTCCGTCTAAAGTATACTACTTTTTCCAGGAGCCGATTTTCTGCTTGCGGTATTGAACCACTTCGTCGCCGCTGACCACCTGGTCGTTGTTGGCGTCAATGCGCTTGAACCAGTTGCGCCATGCAGCCAGACTCTCTTCCCGCGTAATTTGTCCGTCATTATTGCCATCGAGCTTGGCAAATATACGGCCCTTGCCGTGTCGACCATGTTTGCGGTGTTTTCTGTGGCTTTTAAAGTCCTCGTATTCACTTTTACTAACCTTGCCGTCGTTATCGGTATCCATATATTGAAAACGGCGTTCGGCCCGTTGCTGGCGATAGGCGACATATTCATCCCGCGAAACCTGCCCGTCCTTGTCGCTATCCATCATGGCAAACTTGCGTTCCCGCCACTCGGCTCGGCGCTCTGAAATATAGCTGCCAAATTCCGCGGACGTGATCACGCCATTGCCATCGTCGTCCATACGATCAAATCGCTTTGCCGCGGACTCGTTGAATTCTTCCAGGGTAACCAGGTTGTCGCCATTGGTATCAAAAAACTCCATAAAACGGCCTTTGCCGTGGTGTCCGGAGCCCGCCAGCACCGGCGTCGCCAACAGGGCGCAACCCATGACCAACAAACCTCCAAGCACTTGATTTTTCATAATAATATCCTCGGTTTACCATATATAAAATCCGTCGTCCGTCACCATCCTGCCGCGATCCCCCCTTAACTTTAAGGGCTCTTACTAGACCGCTGAGGGCTCCTTATAGAAAGTCGAGGTGACTTTACATGAGATAACGCGGCTCCAGCGGGAATCCGTCGCGTCAATGACAATAAAATTTGACCCACAGACCACCAAAAGATCTCCGCATGTTGGGCGGGACCAGCGCAGGAAGGGAAATTTCAGGGATTCTCGCCGTGTTTCCGGGGAGGGGATCGCAGTACCCAGGCAGTGAACGTTGGTGAAACAGGCAACAGTCAGTTAGCAGGTGTAGTTAACACTCGGCGGCGCACACCGATTCCGGCAGGAGCCTATTCCCTGGCGCCGTGCTTTTTCAACAAATCAATAATCTTCCTGGATGATACGGTACGGGCAAAACGCAGCATGGATACACCGTTGGGAAGTTGGTAATTGGTATCGGCACCTGCCTTGATTAACTCCCGGCACAAATCAACATCCTGGGAAAATATAGCCAGAAACAACGGCGTCGCCCCGCGCTTGTCGGCGGCATTGACATCGGCGCCATTTTCCAACAAAAGTCGGGTGACCTGTCCCCAGCGATTATGCCACTGATTTTTTTTCACCGCATCAAGGTCAACATAATTGGCGGTGGTGCCCAGCACCGAAACCAATAATGCTGTTTGACCGTCATCGTTTCTGGCCTCGATATCGGCTCCCTTGTCCAGGAGCATATCCGCTACTTGCGGATAACCCAGTAGCGACGCGGCCATCAACGGTGTATAGCCCAGGTTATCCCGTTGTTCAAGCGGGGCTCCTAACTGTAACACTGTTTTGGCTAATTGAGGTTCGCCAAACATGGCGGCATACAACGCGGTATGCCCGTCTTTGTCCGCCTTGTTTAACAGCTTCTCGCGTTGCAGGTAATTGACAAATTTGTCGTTTTGCCCGTCCTTTGCCAGCGTCACCAGGTCATCGATGTGACGGTCCGTTAACAAATCCGCGGATAGCGGAACCGGCCACAACAAGCAAACAAAACAAAAAAGAAACAACCTCTGACCGATAGACCATCTCATATATCGCACTGCCAATAAAATCACAACCATTAAACCCGACATGCTGTGTATCGGACACAAGCGGTCAAATTCAATAGATAAACGGCGCACGAAAAAATGAGGAATGGATTTTTGTGGTTGCAGTCACAAAAAATAATTTCAATAATCGGTTAACGATTAAAACTGCCGCTGACATAAACCGCAAATCCCGTGAGTTCAACCCGCCCTGATTAATGAGCAGCGCCATGAAATCGAGATACCCGAACAGGGCCAGGCGTCACCAATCTTTCATTTGAAACGATTAGCAGTAAGCGATCTAATGTTAATTGTTGATTTGGGATAAATCGCGCCGCCTGTTGTTTGCCGGCTGCTAACGTTCAAAAACATTAAAATTCATTATATACAGCCGGTTACGAACCCCCTAAACAGTAAGTCACCAACCCAGCAAAATGTAACTGCGCAGCCTGCGGGTTAGTAATCCTGGTATTCACTTCAATCTTTAAATAGAGCATGTTAGCTTACCACTCAAGGAACAAAACCGGAGTAAAGCATGAGAAACGCAATAAAAGTGCTGGTTCAGGACTACGGCTGGATACATCTATCACTTGGGTTGCTTGGAAATATGACTTTCTTCGTGGGCAGCGTAATGTTTCTGCCTCGATTCGAGCAATACAAAATAGCCGGCATCTGGCTATTTATCGTTGGCTCATTCCTCATGTTGCTGGGTTCCATTGGCCGATTATTGGTGGATGTATGGGAAGAAGAAGAAACATCTTGATGGCTTGATGTATATAAACCCAGCGCGCTGGAATTTTACGCTGCTATGCAGCGGTACAAGAGCATTTTTTTCAGCCACCAACAACGGTGACAAAAAGCAAAATCGTACGATTACAATCGTTTATCTATTCTTTGATGGTTGAGGCGTTACGTTGCCAGGAAAGCACCGCCCACCTTTGAATGCTTATTATCCGGCAACCGGACTTCTTTAGCGCCTGCCCAGACCGCTGTTGTCCAGCCATTCGCACGCCTTTTTATAGCCACGCTGACAGGAAGTCCGTATATACTGCAGTCCCCGCGGCATGTCCGTCGGTACCATACCGCCTTCAAAGAATATATGGCCGATGTAGTAACAGTCACTGGCAACGCCGCTGTTGCAATTGTCTTCCCCCATCTGGATGCCGCGTTTGATATATTGTTTCGCCAGCGCGGCGTTTTTCGTCGCCTTGAATTCCTTGAACTTGCCTTTTTCGTAAACCAACGCGAGGTTCAGGCAGTCCTGAAAATAACCGGCGTTACAACTGGTTTTCAAATCCTCCACCGTTCGCGCCATGACCTGTGAACTAACCGCCCACATACCCAGTACCAACCCGATGATAATGAATCGATGATAGTTACTCATAGCTGCAACCTCTTAATATTATGTGAAGCGCCCGGAAAACACCTAAGCAACCGGGCGTCAGTTCCATTTTATCCCCATAATAACCTTAACGATAACTATTCCTGTAAGCTTTCGTGTTGCCGTAAATCCTGACAAATAGTTACAGTTTTATATATTCTGTTTGCCGTGTTTCGGCGGTAACGGCGGTGATATCGACATACTCATCTAACCGTCGTCATCATACGTCGCCATCACGCTCAACCAACCATCAGCCGTATTATAACGATACATACCGCGCCAACTCTAATTGGGGATTATTCTGTACAATATCTGACAGCCCGCCAATAGTTTATAACTCTTTGTATTTAAAAAAATAACAACCAGGCCGTGGCACTAACCAACGCCGGCCGCCAACAGGGGCAACCAACGAGATGATCGATTCCGTTTAACAGGCAAAACGAAACACCGGCGGTTTGCCGCCGGCGAAAAGATTCCAAAATTTATCGGTATTTAATGCAGGTCCTGGCTCAGAGATTCCCTGACAGCGTTATCGATGGCATCGACACTGTATTTATAGTAAGTGTGATCAATCCCCATGGATATCCGGGCACCCTCGCGGGCCGCCGCGATCATGGCATCGGACAATTCAAAGCGCATAAAATGCACGGAGGACGTTTTTTCCTGGGTTTCGCGCTCAAGATCTTCGTCGGCAATGGCAAATATCCTGTCATAGCCTTCGACCTGCACCCATACCCGGTCTTCAATGCCGACCATTTTCGCCAGGGCGGCCTTGCGCTCCTCGGGATCATCGTATTCAATCATGAAGGTGGCTTTCCAGTTACTGCCGTCGGGAATCAACGGATTATAGGCCGCCAGTTCTTCCTCGATCCCCTCGGCTTCGAAAATTTTTTCCGCGCGCAGCATTTCCTGCACCTGGTATTGCATGGTCAGCTGGTCTTCGAAATACAAGGTAGCGTGCGGACCAATCTTCACACTACGATGCTTTTTGTGCTCCATAACCTTCTTGCGAAAATCATTACGGATACTACTGTATTGTTCCAGACCGTATAGCGTGTCGCGCGTCAGCTTTTCCATACCGCACCTCCTGGGAAACGTTGATTCTGTTGGCGTTGATGAGCCTTAGATACCATAGGCCTTTCTTAACATGGTTAACGGGTGCGTGGTGGCCTTGCTTTGCGCATCCGATTGTTCCAGGCCGTTTTCGATTTGATGGCCGGCCATGGGGCAGTCACTGCCGTAATAATCGGCATTGGCCTGTTTCACCTTGTTAACCACCGGCCGGCAGATTTTCATGGATATCTTGTGAAATTCACTTTTAACGGCATAGGTACCATCATGTCCCGAGCAACGCTCGACGATTTCCACGTCGGTATCCGGAACCAGCTTTAACAGGGCGCTGGTTTTGCTGCCGATATTCTGCACCCGTTGATGGCAGGCGGCGTGATAAACCACCTTGCCCAATGGTTTTTTGAAATCCTTGTTCAATTTACCGTGTGATTCGCGAACCATCAGGTATTCAAAGGGATCGTAGATGGCATTCTTGACTTTCTGCACTTGCTCGTCATTGGGAAACATCAACGGTATTTCCTGCTTGAACATTAATACGCAGGAGGGCACCGGCGCCATGATATCCCAGCCTTCGTCTACCAGTTTGGCCAGCATGGGAATGTTGGCGTCCTTGGCCCGGGCCACGGCTTCCAGATCACCCAATTCCAGCTTGGGCATGCCACAGCATTGTTCTTTTTCCGGCAGTTGCACCTGGACACCGTTGTGCTGCAAAACCGCGATGAGGTCTTCACCCACATTGGGTTCGTTGTAGTTACCGTAGCAGGTGGTAAACAATGCCACCTTGCCGGTGGTAGCGCCCGCGGCCTGCGGCTGTATCTTGCTGTTATCGATATGCGTGGCGCGTTTGCGCAACGTGTCACTGTGGTACTCCGGTAACTTGGCATCGGGATGTACGCCTAATGTTTTATCGAGCAGTTTGCGCGCCGCCTTGTTGCGATTGGCAGCGTTGACCATATTGACCACAACGGGAATACCCGCCAGCGACCCCACCTGGTCGGTATTGGTAAGAAACTTGTCCCGCGCTTTGGTCATCCCCTTTTTGTATTTCACCGCCTTTGCCTGCAGCATTAAATGCGGAAAATCCAGGTTCCATTCGTGGGGCGGAACGTAGGGGCACTTGGTCATAAAACATAAGTCGCACAAATAACATTGATCGACGACCTTCCAGTAATCTTCTTTGGCAACACCATCCACTTCCATCGTATCCGATTCGTCCACCAGGTCGAACAACGTGGGAAAGGAATGACACAGACTGACACAACGGCGGCAACCGTGACAGATATCAAATACCCGTTCCATTTCCTTGAACAGGGCTTCCTCGTCATAAAAGGATTCACTCTGCCAATCAAGTGGATGACGTGTCGGTGCTTCCAGACTTCCTTCGCGGGGAGTGGTCGATGCTGTCGACATAATTATTGTCCTTTTTATAGTTTCACTGCCGGGAACCATCAACATGGTTCCCGCAGTGCAACAACGTTGATTAAGCGATTTCGTCCAGTGCTTTCTGGAACCGGTTGGCGTGAGAACGCTCGGCTTTGGCCAGCGTTTCAAACCAGTCGGCAATTTCCTCGAACCCTTCATCACGGGCCGCCTTGGCCATACCCGGGTACATATCGGTGTACTCGTGGGTTTCACCGGCAACGGCGGCTTTCAGGTTGTCCTGGGTACCGCCAATGGGCAGGCCGGTGGCCGGATCGCCTGACTCTTCCAGATATTCCAGGTGACCGTGGGCATGACCCGTTTCACCTTCCGCAGTTGAACGGAAAACCGTGGCTACATCGTTGTAACCTTCAACGTCGGCCTTGGCGGCGAAGTACAAGTAACGACGGTTAGCTTGTGATTCACCGGCAAAGGCGTCTTTTAGATTTTGCTCAGTTTTACTTCCTTTGAGTCCCATAGTATTGCCTCCGCTTTGTTGTACAAATATTAACTACTTAATCGTCCAGTGTTTATTGTGGAGCGTGTTTAACTATATCTCCAATCGATTATACAAATAATTTTAATAGATAATTCCTATTAAACATGGGTAAGCCTGTTCCGCTGCCGAGCCAAAACGACACAATTCGTTCCTCGGGCACAATGCTCTTTGTGGAGGCTCATTTATCGGAATTCAACCAGCCATCAGCAATTATTAACAGTATGGCAGGAATTGCATTGACAGGGATTAATCGCCTTTACGTTACTTGTTTAATGGAATTACCGGATTTACATGACCCCTATCAACTACCCCACAGCCGTTTCATATTATTTTTTAATCAGGCACAGATTCGATCTATAGACGATTTATGTTAACAGCCATTGGCACCATGGGAAGCTTGATGCTGGTACTGGCCACTTTATTGGTCATTGCCAGCAAAAAGCTAACAGTCGATGAAGATCCACGCACGGATATTGTGGAGGAAATATTACCCGGCGCTAACTGCGGCGCCTGTGGTTATATAGGTTGCCGCCAATTCGCCGAGGCATTGGTCAAAGGACAGGCAGCACCGGGTAAGTGCAGCGTCAGTTCCACGGCGGAAAAGGAACGCGTTGCCCGTTTTCTCCAGGTTGACGTGGGTGACGTGAGCCAGCGCGTGGCCCGTCTGGCATGCGCCGGTGCCAACAACGTCGCCCGCTGGCGGGCACATTACACCGGGATACCAAGTTGCCGGGCAGCGGCCCAGGTCGCCGGCGGCGCCAAGGGATGCAGTTGGGGATGCCTGGGCTTTGGCGATTGCGAAACAGCGTGCACTTTCGACGCGATCGTGATGAACAGACATTCGTTGCCCGAGGTCATAGAAGATAAATGCACGGCGTGCGGGGATTGCGTGCAGGCCTGCCCCAAGGATTTGTTTTCCCTGCATCCCGTTAATCACCGGTTATGGGTGGCGTGTAAAAACCAGGAATTCGGCGATGGTGTTCTGGCGGATTGCGAAGTGGCCTGCACGGCATGTGGCCGTTGCGCCATGGATGCCCCCGACGAACTGGTGGTCATTCGCGATAACCTGGCGGTGATCAACTATCATAAGGATTACCACACCCGCGTACCCATCGAGCGCTGCCCCACCGGCGCCATTGTCTGGATCGAAGCCGGCGGCACCACCGTGAAAGGACGCGAAGCGAAACGAATATTGCGCCAACACGAACTTGCACCCCGTCCCGGCTGATGGCAGCGACAGGTCACAGTAACGGTAACGATAACGGCACAGGCAACTATACTATGTTAAAGAAATTCAATCCCCCCGGCGGCGACGAACCGGAACCGGCAAAAACCAAACACAACGTCCAGTTTCCCGGCGTGCGCGCGGCCCTGGACGGCAATACCGCCGCCATCATGTGCGAGCGCGAATCCAGTGACGCCGCCGGCGCCTACCCCATTACCCCTTCCACGCAAATGGGCGAGTACTGGGCCGAAGCCGCCGCCACCGGGCATCTCAACATTTCCAACAAGCCACTTATATTTATCGAACCGGAAGGCGAACACGCCGCGGCGGCGGTTACCGCCGGCCTGTCCATGACCGGCTTGCGGTCGGCCAATTTTTCCTCGGGGCAAGGCATCGCTTATATGCACGAGTCGCTGTATGCCGCGGTGGGCAAGCGTCTTACTTATGTATTGAATATGGGCTCGCGGGCCATGACCAAAGCCACGCTTAACGTGCACGCCGGACACGATGATTACCATTGTGTGGATGACACCGGTTTCTTTCAAATGTTTGCCAAAAGCGCCCAGCACGTGGCCGACCTTAATATCATCGCCCATTATGTGGCCGAGCATGCCTTAAACCCTGGAATCGTGGCCCAGGACGGTTTCCTTACCACGCATCTCATCGAATCCATGCTGGTGCCGGAACGCGAACTCATCGAAACCTTTCTGGGCCGGCCCGACGACATTATTGAAACACCCACGCCGGCACAAAGAATTATTTACGGTGACACGCGCCGGCGTATTCCCGAACTGTGGGACGTGGACAATGCCGTCATGGCGGGCATCGTGCAAAACCAGGACAGCTACATGCAGAGTGTTGCCGCGCAACGT
Organism: Gammaproteobacteria bacterium; assembly: GCA_050116575.1. GTDB lineage: Bacteria > Pseudomonadota > Gammaproteobacteria > SZUA-152 > SZUA-152 > JAKEGK01. The sequence goes on from JASFOJ010000052.1 coordinate 11,230, forward strand.
CCTTTCTTCTTCGATCACATCCAGGAAATTGCCGAACAGGCTTTTGACAAGTTTTATGAATTAACGGGACGGCGTTATAACCGGGTGATGACCTATCGATGTAATGACGCGGACTATATTATTCTCGGCCAGGGCAGCATTGTGCCCAGCGCGGAAGTAGTTGCCGACTATTTGCGTGAATCACGCAAGTTAAAAGTGGGCGTAGTTAACCTCACCATGTTCCGCCCCTTTCCCGGCGACCTGGTCAGCGAAGTATTAAAGGGTAAAAAAGGCGTCGCGGTGCTGGAACGCCTGGATCAACCCCTTGCCGCAGACCTGCCATTAATACGCGAGATCCGCGCCACCGTTAATAAAAGTATTGAAAACGGCTACAGCGATGGCAACAAACCCTGGCCTACATTGGCCAGTTATGAGCAACGGGAAGACATCCCCATGCTGTATTCCGGTTCCTTCGGCCTGGGCAGCCGCGACCTGCAGCCGGAAGGTATCGTCGGCGCCGTTGAAAACATGCTGCCGGATGGCAAACACCACAAGCACTATTATTTAGGCATCGACTTCCTGCACGACCAGCCCTTTACCCCCAAACAGGAAGTCTACCAGCAGGCATTGCGCAAGGCCTATCCCAACATCGGGGAACTGGCCGTGCACGGCAGCGAAAATCCCAACCTGATGCCGGAGGGCAGCATCACCGTACGCATGCATTCGGTGGGTGGCTGGGGCGCCATTACCACCGGCAAAAACCTGGCAATGACCCTGTTTGACCTGCTGGGTTACCACATCAAGGCTAACCCCAAATACGGCTCCGAGAAAAAAGGCCAGCCCACCACTTATTATATGTCCGCAGCACCGGAACACATTCGCATGAACTGCGAATACTTTTATGTGGATGTGGTCATTTCCCCGGACCCCAACGTGTTCAACCATACCAACGCACTGGCCGGTCTCAAGGAAAATGGCGTGTTCATTATTCAAAGCGACCTGTCCTCGCCGCAGGCAGTGTGGGACAGCATTCCGGCCAACTACCAGAAAATCATTCTCGACAAAAAAATCAAAGTGGCTTACGTGGACGCTTTCCGTATCGCCCGCGAAGAAGCCACCGACCCGGAACTGGAAATGCGCATGCAGGGCACGGCTTTTCAGGGCGCCTTCTTTGCCGCCTCGCCGGTCATGGAACAAAACGCATTGACCCAGGAGACGTTATTAAAAGCCATCCGCACCCAGCTTGAACACAAGTTCGGTTATAAAGGGGCGCGCGTGGTGGAAGACAACGTGCGCGTGGTAAAACGCGGCTTTGATGAAATCAAATACGTGGAAGCCATGACCGCCAGCGACGAACACGCCGTGGGCGTTGCCGTGACCACCGAACCTCAACTGCCTTATATGTTAAAACGCCTGCCGCAAAGCAAGGCACCGGGTACCGACATCCACCGCTTCTGGGAACAAACCGGCAACTTTTATTTACGCGGCAAAGGCAGCGACAATCTCGCCGACCCCTTTATCAGCATGAGCCTGATGCCGGCGGTGTCCGCGGTATTCCGGGACATGACCGGCATCCGCTTCCATCATCCCGAATGGATACCGGAACGTTGCACGGCCTGTGGTGACTGTTATACCACGTGTCCGGATACCGCCATTCCCGGACTGGTCAACGAAGTCATCCAGGTACTGGACACCGTTGTCGCCAGGGTCAAGCGCAACGGCCACGACGTTAAACATCTGCCCAAGGCGGTGCGCGTAATGGAAAAACAATTGCGTACCCTGTTTAGCGAAGCCGATGAACAACAATCGGTGACGGACCTGTTCGAGGCGGCTATCGATACGGTCATCGGAGATGCCAACGAAAACGACAAGAAAGCATTAACCGGCGAATTCCAATGGTTCAGGGAAGCGCTGGGCGATTATCAATTTGCATTAACCCGGCCCCACTACACCGTCAAGGAAAAACAATCCCTCGGCAGCGGCGGCCTGTTCAGCCTGATGATCAATCCCTACACCTGCAAAGGTTGCGGGGAATGCATTGAGGTCTGCCCGGAGGATGCGTTGCGCGAAATAACGCAAACCAAAGACACCATCAAAACGCTGCGTGATAACTGGGATTTTCGCCTCGACTTACCCAATACGCCCAGACAATATATCCGGGTGGAAAACCTGGAAGAACGCATCGGCGCCCTGCAAACCATTTTACTGGACAAGGAAGTTTACGGCGCATTTTCCAGCGGCGACGGCGCCTGTATGGGGTGCTCGGAAAAAACCATTATTCACTTGTTTACCGCCACCGTGGAAGCCCTCATGCAGCCGCGGGTTGCCCAACACGTCACGGAGCTGACAGATTTGATCCAAAAGCTGGAACAGCATATCGAAGCCAAATTGATCCATGATATTAACGTCGATGACACCGAGACCATCACGCAGGCCATCCGGCAAATCGGCGAAGGGGAAATCACCCTGGCCGGCATTGCCAGGACCGTCGAGTCACTACGCGAGTCACACCCCATTGACCCCGACTGGCTGAAACACGTGGTGGAACTGGTGGCACAACTGAAACAATTAAAATGGAAATACACCGAAGGTGTTACCGGCAAAGGGCGCACCGCCATGGGTATATTAAACAGTACCGGCTGTTCGTCGGTATGGGGCAGCACGTTTCCGTTCAATCCCTACCCGTTTCCGTGGGCCAATCATTTGTTCCAGGACAGCCCGTCCATGGCCATGGGTGCCTTCGAAGGGCACATGGCAAAAATGGCGGAAGGTTTTAAGGTGATCCGGCAAGCGAAACTGGAACTGGCCGGAAAATATAACCCCGACGAACACGACAACTTTTTTCACTACTTTACCTGGCACCAGTTCAGTGACGAGGAATTTGCCCTGTGCCCGCCGGTCGCCGCGGTAGGCGGTGACGGCGCCATGTATGACATTGGCTTTCAAAACCTGTCACGCATGTTAATGTCCGGCAAACCCATCAAGGCATTGATACTGGATACCCAGGTGTATTCCAATACCGGCGGCCAGGCCTGTACCTCCGGCTTCGAAGGCCAGATCTCGGACATGGCACCCTTCGGTAAAGTCACCGGCGGCAAGCAGGAAGTGCGCAAGGAAATCGGCTTGATTGCCATGGCGCATCGTACCGCTTATGTCATGCAAAGCACTATTGCCCAGCCCAACCACATGATAGAAGGTTTCGTCGAAGGACTGCAGGCCAAGCGCCCCGCGGTGTTTAATTGCTTTTCATCCTGCCAGCCGGAACACGGTATCGGCGACGACATGAGCCATCACCAGGCCAAGCTGGCGGTGGAATCCCGCGCCTACCCCCTGTTCCACTACAATCCCGATGAAGGTAAAACACCGCAGGAGTGTTTTGAGTTAACCGGCAATCCCGCCATTCATGACATCTGGCCGCAATATAAGTTGAATTACGTTGCCCACGGCAAACAGAAAGTCATGGAACTGCCGTTGACCTTTGCCGACTTTGCCATGACCGAAACCCGGTTCCGCAAACACTTTCGAACCGCCACCCCGGACAGCTGGCATGACGACATGATGCCGCTGGCGCAATACCTGGAACTGTCGCCGGAGGATCGCGAAGGCAAGTTTCCGTTTATCTGGACGGTGGACCGCAACCAGGCGCTCAGCCGGCTGCTGGTGGACGATACCATGGTGGCCTCTTGCGAAGACCGGCGCGACTTCTGGATCATGTTAAAAGCCATCGCCGGCGTGGTGGATAAAAAAGTATCCGTACCGGATATCGAAGATAAAATCCGCCGCGAAATCATGGCCAACGTCAGCAACAACCTGATGCAGCTTATCGGCGGCGAAGCACCCGCACCGGACACATCAAAACAACCACCACCGGCAGCGCCGCAAACCTCGGCCAAAACCGCCGACCAGGCGGCGGGCGACTACATGGCGCCCTGGGTCGATACCGAAGACTGCTCCGCCTGCGATGAATGTATCAACCTGAATCCAAACATGTTTGCCTATAACGACGACGGCCACGCCTACATCAAAGACCCCAACGCGGGAACTTACAAAGACCTGGTTAAAGCCGCCGAACGTTGCACGGCGCAGGTCATTCATCCCGGCTTGCCCAAAGACCGCAGTGATAAAGACATCGACAAATGGATCAAGCGAGGCGAGAAATATAACTGACAAAAGATATTTAACGCAAAGGCGCTAAGACGCAAAGAAACAAAAGACATTAAGATACGAAACCGTTACTGAAGCGAGGAAAATTCACTTTCAATAAAGTTGGATTTTTTTAAATCTCTGCGCCTTAGCGTCTTTGCGTTAAAAATAACAACGTGGAACTCGGCCACCAACTCTAACGAACAACCAACATGCCCGACACACACACAAAATCCTTCCAACGCGGTCTTCATCTTGACGACCACAAGGACGAAACCAGCCGCCTGCCCATCCAGCATTTACCGTTCGCGCCGTTACTTGTTTTGCCGTTGAAGCAACACATCGGCCGCCCGTCCGTGCCGGTGGTCCGCCAGGGCCAGGATGTCACCCGCGGGCAATTGATTGCCGAACCCGACGGCAATTTATCAGTAGCGCTACACGCCCCCGAATCCGGCGTGATCCGAAAAACGGATCTGGTACCCACCATCAGCGGTCACATGGAACAAGGTATTTATCTACAGTGTTATCCCGGCTCCACCCAGGAAGTGATGGAAGGCGAACCCTGCGACTGGCAAACGGCCACACCGGAACAAATTACCAAAGCAATACAGCAGGCAGGCATTGTGGGCCTGGGGGGCGCGGCGTTTCCCACGCACGTTAAGTTAATTCCGCCGAAGGAATACCCGGTGGATACCCTGATTATCAACGGCGCCGAATGCGAGCCCTATCTCACCACCGATCACCGCGTGATGCTGGAACAAACGGCGGACATCATGACCGGCATTCATTACCTGTGTAAAGCCAGCGGCGCGCGGCGCACTGTCATCGGCATCGAAAACAACAAGGCCGATGCCTTTACAGCGTTACAGCAAGCGGCAAGCCGGGAGAGCAACGTCACCGTGGCGGAAGTGATGACCAAGTATCCGCAGGGCGCGGAAAAAATGCTCATTCAAGCCTTAACCGGCCGTCAAGTACCCCCCGGCGAACACGCTTATACCGTAGGCATTGTTACCTGCAACGTGGCCACGGCCGCTGAGATTGGCCGCTTGTTACCCCATGGCCGCGGCATCCAGGAACGGGTCATTACCGTGGGCGGCCCCGCCGTTAAAAACAAAGGCAACTATCGAATTCCCATTGGCACGCCATTGCGGTTTTTACTGGAAACCGTGGGTGTGGATGACACCCTGAGCCGTGTATTCCTGGGCGGCCCCATGATGGGCCCCGCCGCCCCCGCCCTGGACATTGCCATTACCAAAGGCGTCTCCGGGGTCATTGCCTTTACCGAACGCGAGATCCCCATGGATACCAAGGTCTATCACTGTATCCATTGCGGTTATTGTGTCGAGGCCTGCCCCATGGGCCTAAATCCATCAAAGCTGGGCTTACTGGCCGACGTGGAAAATTACCAGACCATGGCGCAGGACTTTCATCTGGGGGATTGCTTCGAATGCGGCGCCTGTACTTTTATTTGTCCGGCGCAAATACCCCTGGTGCAAAAATTCCGCACCGCCAAGGCACAATTGAAAAAACCCAAGGTCGTCACCAGTGCCGCTTAATATCAAAAACAAAGTCCTCAACGTCGGCAGCTCGCCCCATATTAAAAGCGGGTACAGCGTCGACACCATTATGCGTCACGTGGTTTACGCCTTGCTGCCGGTTGCCGCCTTTGCCGTTTACAGTTTCGGCCTGGCCGCGTTGTTGGTATTGGCAACCTCGGTGATCAGTTGCTTAGCCACAGAACATTTACTGGCAAAACAATACAACCAGTCGTCCACCATCGGCGACTGGTCGGCCGTTATTACCGGGATTATTTATGCGTTAACCCTGCCGCCGGGTTTACCGTTGTGGATGGTGTTTATGGGCGGTGTCATCGGCATTGCCCTGGGCAAGCTTTTATTCGGCGGCCTGGGCAGCAACGTGTTTAACCCGGCATTGGTGGCGCGGGCGTTTTTGCAGGCGGCGTTTCCCGCTTCGTTAACTCACTGGACACCAGCCTTTACCGATGACCGGTTCACCTCCCTGCCCTCGTCGACCTTAACGTTGCCGTTTTTGTCACCGGTTTATGATGCCGTTTCCAGCGCAACGCCATTGGCCGCCATGAAATTCAGCCATGAGTCCACGGCGGTCAGTGACTTGTTGTTTGGTTTAACAGACGGCTCGCTGGGTGAAACCTCCAGCATCATTATATTACTGGGCGGCGTTTACCTGGTGGCGCGTAACATGATGAACTGGCGCATTCCGGTGGGTATTTTCCTGGCGGTGATCGTGCTGAGCAGTTTATTTCACTGGCTGCAGCCAGACCACTATCCCGGCCCGGTATTCATGCTGTTTTCCGGCGGTCTCATGCTGGGCGCGGTGTTCATGGCCACGGACATGGTGGCTTCCCCCATTACCAATCTCGGTTGTTTTATTTATGGCGTGATGATCGGCGCTTTGATTGTCATTATTCGCTACTGGTCCGGGTTACCGGAAGGCGTCATGTACGCCATTTTATTCATGAATGCCGTATCACCGCACATCGATAATTTTATACAACCCGTGGTCTTTGGCAGCCGCGGCACGGATCGCTGATATGAGTGACGTGCAATACGTACAACTTGAGCCCCGCAAACCCAATATCTGGCACATGTACCGCGCCATGGTGGGTATCGGTGTGGTGTGCGGTTTTATTATCGTGTCGGTGTTTCAATTGACGGCGCCGGCGATTAAGGAAAACCAGCGTGCGTTGCTGGAAAAATCCCTGTACCAGATATTTCCCACCGCAACGGTCTTTGCCCGTTATCAACTACAACCTGATGGCCAATTCACCCGCATCGAGGAACCGAAAATACATAACGTGGTTTACGCCATGTATGACACCAACAAGCAACTGGTTGGCATTGTCATCAGGGCAAAAGGCATGGGCTATCAGGACGCCATTGAAATGCTTTACGGTTATAACCCGGTACAACAGGCCATTGAGGGTTATACCATTCTCGACAGCCGGGAAACACCGGGGTTGGGTGCCAAGATTGAAACCGATCCCGATTTCAAAACCAATTTCGCCCACCTTGACGTAACATTGGATACCCGCGGTGACGCGCTGGCACATCCCATTGAACTGGTCAAAAGCGGTCACAAAACCCAGCCCTGGCAAATTGACACCATTACCGGTGCCACCATTTCATCAACCGCCGTGGGCAACATGGTGGCGCAAAGCGCCGCCCAGTGGATTCCAACCCTTCAACAACGTTTACAGGACTTTGAACCATGACCCAGCAAGCCACCCATGAGGGCGCCGTTCCTGAAAACCCGCCCGACACCAACGAATTCGTCAAAGGCCTGTGGCTGCAAAATCCGGTGTTCGCCCAGGCGCTGGGCATGTGCCCCACCCTGGCGGTGACCAACTCCGCCAAAAACGGTCTGGCCATGGGGCTGGCCACGTTATTCGTGCTGGCCATGTCCAGCACGCTGGTATCCGCGTTGCGCGCCTTCATACCGCGACAGGTCAGAATTGCCTGTTACATCCTGATTATTGCCACCTTTGTGACCGCGGCCGATTACATTATCCAGGCCATCGACCTGGAACTGCACAAAGCGCTGGGGGCCTTTGTATCGCTGATCGTGGTGAACTGTATCATCCTGAGCCGCGCCGAGGCATTTGCGTCCAAACATGCCGTGGGCCCTGCTTTTCTGGATGCCGCGGGTATGGGCACCGGGTTTACCTTTGCCTTGCTGTGCCTGGGTAGTGTGCGAGAGATCCTGGGCAACGGCTCATTATTCGGCCTGCAGTTGTTCGCCGACAGTTACCAGCATTGGCTGGTCATGGTGCTGCCGGGCGGCGGATTTTTCGTACTGGGGCTATGGGTGCTGGTGTTTAACCATATTCAACAGCGCAACGAAAACCGCAAACCATCACAAGTGAAAACAACACCGGCGCAACCATCACGGACGAAGCCATGACCCACGAATCGCTATGGTCTATTTTCATTAACGCCAGCCTGATCAACAACTTCGTGCTGGCCTATTTTCTGGGCATTTGCCCGTTTCTGGGGGTATCGGGCAAACTCAGTTCCGCCAGCCGCATGGGCGGCGCGGTCACCATCGTCATGGTCATCAGTTCCATGTGCGCTTACGGTTTACACGCTTTTTTGACCACCATCAATGCGCCCTACCTGCAATTGCTCTCTTATATAGTAGTCATCGCCGCAACGGTGCAAATCGTGGAAATGGTGATCAAAAAAACCAGCCCATTGCTGTTCCGCACATTAGGCATCTTTTTGCCACTGATTACCACCAATTGCGCCATTTTGGCAGTGGCACTATTTCAAACTAACAAAGGCTACAACTTCATACAATGCCTGATATTTGCCCTCGGCGCAGGCGCCGGATTCACCCTGGCACTGGTGTTAATGGCAGGCCTGCGGGAAAAACTGGAATTGTCCACCGTACCGGACATTGCACGGGGCACGGCAATCACACTGATGATTGCCGGTATTCTTTCACTGACGTTTATGGGTTTTGCCGGATTGGGGAATCAATGATGTTAAGTACAGCGGCAATCTTGATGTTATGCCTGGCCGTGATACTCACGGTATGGCTTGGTTTACAGGATATACTTAAATAATCAATAATCGAGTAGCGGCCGGCGCATAGCGGCCATCCTGTAACACGATTCACTACAACAGCATATGTATTGTTACATATGAAGGCCCAATAATGCACATAGAAGACTATGATATCAGCGAACACCTGGATGCCACGGTCAAAAGCACTGAGCGCATCACCCCCGAAGACGCCATCGATGAAGTGCGGGAACTGGTTCTGGAAGTCAACAACAAAAACCTCGATTACCAAGCGGGACAACTCATCGCGGTGTTAGTGCCGGGGCCCCATGACACCGGTCATCCCTACCACGCCCGGTTTTACACCATTGCCGATATTCCCACGGCACCATCTGACAACGTGAACGACATTACCATCGCGGTGCGGCGCAGCAACTATATCGACGAATACAGCGGCGAGCGCTACCAGGGCGTGGCGTCCAACTATCTATGCGACCTGGAACAAGGGCAGCACGTTACCATCAGCGGACCCTACGGCATCCCGTTTGAAGTTCCGCAAGACCATTCCGCCAACCTGCTGATGATCAGCCTGGGCACAGGCATCGCACCGTTTCGTGCTTTTATTAAACATATCTATCACAATGTGGGCAATTGGTTAGGCAAAGTCAGGTTATTTTATGGCGCCCACACCGGCCTGGACATGCTGTATATGAACGACAAGCGTGACGATTTCAGCCGCTACTATGACGAAGAAACGTTCAAAGCGTTTCAGGCACTGAATCCCCGCCCCCACTGGGACGACTATATCGCTATTGACCAGGTACTGGAACAACACGAAGAGGAAGTGTGGGAAATGATATGCGCCCACAATACGTATGTGTATGTCGCCGGATTGTCAAATATTAACGTGATGCTGGACAAAGCCTTCACCAAAATGGCAGGATCAGCAGAACAGTGGGACCGGCGCCGCAAAGAACTCGTCGCCGGTGGCCGCTGGACGGAATTGCTTTACTAGGGCTGCTTGAAATACCACTGGCCTGGTTTCTGTAATTTTCGTTTCAACGCAAAGGCGCCAGGACGCAAAGAAAAAACAAGAGAGGCTAGAAAAACTTAAATGCAACTTTTTCGCGAAGTTAAATAACGCCAGTATGAATCTTTATAGATTGCTAGTTACCGTTCGTTAATTTGCTCTGACCGGTCATGCCAGGGTTAAGTCTGGAGTTAGCATCCGGCGGTAGGTTGATAGAATTTTTCAATCTTTGCGTCTTAGCGCCTTTGCGTTGAATTAAAGTATCTCATTTTTTACTGGATTTATATAATAAACAAAAGCGACGACACACAGGAGACAATAATGGCAGAGCCGCAAAGCCCGCAACAAGCACCTTACGCAATGGATGTTGAGGAAGGAAAAACCTACTACTGGTGTGCCTGCGGCAGAAGTCAAAATCAGCCCTTCTGCGATGGCTCACATAACGGTACGGAATTTACCCCCGTGGCATACACAGCACCTAAATCTCAACGAGTGTTCTTCTGTGGCTGCAAAAAATCCGCTACCAAACCAGTGTGTGATGGCACCCACAATAAATTATAAAAACGACGCAACTTCCACTTCGCCATTCGAAAACTCATCGTTGTAGGATGCGGCGGTAGCCGCATCAAATGCCGCCAACAATATTACCCATGATGCGGTGCGTTCCTTACCGCCTACACCGAAATCTACCGCCCTGACCGTTTCGTGCACGGGAACTTCGTAGGATGCGGTGGTAACCGCATCAACGACCACCATCTCTATGTCACTGATAATCCGATTTATTCTTTACCGCTTCCTGCACCAAAACCTGCCACCTAAACCCCTCCCTTTGACCCTGGTCAATGGCCGATACCGCCCCCTCATATAATCTGTAATTAAACCCTTTATTGCGGAAACAAAAATCAAAACTGTGCCTCACCGGCCTGTAAAAACAGGCTAAAAGGATCAACCCATGGAAGATGTATTCCATTACGCCGATGAACTGGGCCCCTCCAAAATCATTCATGTCTATGAACCCTCGGTAAAAATGAAAGCCATCCTGGTGGTGGACAATGTCGCCAAGGGCCCGTCCATTGGCGGTATCCGTATGGCGGAAGATGTGACCACCCAGGAATGTGTCCGGCTGGCGCGCGCCATGACCTTTAAAAACGCTGCCGCGGGTTTGCCCCACGGCGGCGGCAAAATCGTGGTTTACGGCGATCCCAAAATGCCCAAAGACCAGAAGCAAAATATCCTGCGAGCCATGGCGTCGTCGCTGCGCAACGAAGAAGATTATATTTTCGCGCCGGACATGGGCACCGATGAAGAATGCATGGCCTGGATCAAGGACGAAGTGGGCCGCGTGGTGGGACTGCCCCGCGAAGTGGGCGGCATCCCGTTGGATGAAATCGGCGCCACCGGTTTTGGATTAAGCCATGTGGTGGATGTCGCATTAAAGTTTTGCGATTTCGACCTTAAAGGCGCCCGCATCGTGATCCAGGGTTTCGGCGCCGTGGGCAAAAACACTGCGCTGTTTCTCCGCGACAAAGGCGCCAAAATCATTGCCACTGCCGACAGCCAGGGCGGCGTTTATAACACCAATGGCCTGGACATTGATGGATTGATTGAGTTTAAAAGCCAGGGACAGTCAGTCACCGGTTTCAGCGGCGGCAAACCCATGGATAACGACGCACTTATCGATATGGAATGCGACATCTGGATACCCGCAGCAAGGCCCGACGTCATTCATGACGACAACGTTGACCGGCTCAACGCAAAGCTCGTCGTGGAAGGCGCCAATATTCCCGTGACCCATAGCGCTGAGAAAAAACTCCATGAACGGGGCGTGCTTTGCGTTCCGGATTTCATCGCCAACGCTGGCGGTGTTATCTGCGCGGCCATGGAATACCAGGGTGCCAGTAAAAGCGCCGCTTTTGAAAGCATCGAAGAAAAGCTGCGCCGCAACACCCAAACCGTATTAGAAAGGATGAAACAGGAGTCCGTGTTACCCAGACAGGCTGCCATGGAAATGGCCATGGAACGCGTCAAAAAAGCCATGAGCTTCCGGCGTTTTTCATTATTCTCAACCGCGCCGGGTTTTAAATAAAGTTTTGCGCGTAGGCGCGTAGCCCGGATGAAGCTTTGCGGAATCCGGGATGTATAGGCAAAGCCTCCCTGGATTCCGCAAAGCTTCATCCAGGCTACAAACGACGAACTTGTGTAGGAGCCTGCCCTGCGGGCGATAAAGGATGATTCCATGCTGAGGAATCTTTTCGATAACACAACGAATTTTAACGATGCGGTAAGGAACGCACCGCATCTTGGATGATATTGGGTTGGTGGCATTTGATGCGGTTACCACCGCATCCTACATCGGGAGCCCGAACAAAGCTCCTTGAAGGGCATAACGCAAGTAGTAGCCACGTAGCCCGGATTGAGTTGCAGGGTGGGTTTATGCTCGTAAGAGTGCATAGCCCACCAATTAGACCACGGCGCAAGACTTTGCCACAACGTAACATAGGTGCATAAACCATGTTCCGAATCCGCTTCCACGGCCGTGGCGGCCAGGGCATGAAAACCGCCAGCCGCATATTAGGCACCGCGTTCTTCCTGGAAGGTTACGAAGTCCAGGACGCGCCTCGCTATGGCGCGGAACGCCGCGGCGCGCCGATCTTTGCCTTTGTCCGCGCGGACAAACATCCCATTAACGAGCGCGGTGTCATCAACCAACCGGACCTGGTGGTCGTTGCCGACGACAGCCTGGTACCGGTACCCGCCGCCGGCGTATTACAAGGCATTCGCGACAACACGGTGATCCTCATCAACAGCCACGACACGCACGACACCTGGCAACACCGGCTCAATATTAAAAGCCCCATCGTTATTTTGCCCGAAACCGAAGAAGTGGAGGACCGCGCCGAACTGAAATACATCGGCGCGACGTGCGCCGGCGCCGCTGCCTGCCTCGTGGGCGTTATCTCCAAAGAAAAACTCGCCGAGGCCATCCAACAGGAACTGGGACACCTGGGCAAAAACGTCGTGAACAAAAATACCACCAACGCAATCCACGCCTTTGATCAAATGGAACAACAGGGTGCAACCAAAGTCATCGAAGGCGGCGCCATCACCGCGCAAGACTATGCAAAACCCGAGTGGGTCGACTTTCCCTTTGAAGACGCCCGTATCTCCGCGCCCACTATTCACGCCGGTTTAACCAGTGTTGAAGTTAAAACCGGTTTATGGCGCACCATGCGGCCGGTGATCGATTACGACTTATGTAAACGTTGCTGGTGGGTGTGCAGCACCTTTTGTCCCGACGGCGCTATTAAAGTTGAAGACGGCAAACCGGTCATTGACTACGACCACTGCAAGGGCTGCCTGGTATGCGTTGCCCAATGTCCGCCCCACGCCATCGCGGCCATTCCCGAGACACAGGCCATCGAACAGGAGAAAAAGCAGGCCAAACAAAAAGCGAAACAAAAACCAACACAGGAGGCCTCGTCATGAACCGCCTGCTGTTAACGGGTAACGGCGCCGCCGCCTGGGGTGCGCGTTTATCCAACGTGGACTATATCCCGGCGTTTCCTATCACCCCGCAAACGGAAATCATTGAAACCATCGCCGCGTGGATCGACAGCAAGGACATGGCCAGCCGCATGGTCACCCTGGAATCGGAACATTCCATGATAACCGCGGCCGGCGCGGCGTCGGCCACCGGCGTGCGCGTATTCACCGCCACTTCCAGCCAGGGATTACTGTACGGACTTGAAATGTTGTACACCGTCGCCGGCTGGCGCGCGCCGTTTGTGATGATCAACGTGTCGCGGGGATTGTCCGCGCCCATCACATTAGAACCCGATCACAATGACATACTCGCCACAAGGGACAGCGGCTTTTTGCAAATCCATTGCGCCACTTGCCAGGAAGTACTGGACAGCACGTTAATGGCCTATCGCCTGGCGGAACACGAACGGGTGCGCCTGCCGGTGATTGTCAACGAAGATGGCTTTTATCTTTCCTTTACCCGCGAACCGGTACAAGTTCCCGATGTAAAACAGGCCCGCGACTTCGTCGGCGACTACAACCCGGAAAACATGCGCTTTCGTGCATCATCGCCATCAAGCCAGGCGGTGGCTGTACTGGGCGGCGCGCCCTATTCCTATTTTCGTTATGAAACCCATTTGGCATCAATGGAAGCCCTGTCCGTGTACGACGACATCGCCAAAGAGTTTAACGAACAGTTTGGCCGCTACCATCCGGCGGTGGAAGCTTACCGCACCGACGATGCCGACTACGCCTTCGTAATGATGGACTGCTTTGCTACCAAGGCCAGGGACGCCGTCGACCGGTTGCGCGACAGCGGCATCAAGATTGGCCTGGTGCGGCCACGCCTGCTGCGCCCGTTTCCGCAGCAGGCACTGCAAAACGCACTCAGCGGTAAAAAAGCCGTCGGCGTCATTGATCAAAACCTGTCGATGGGCAAAGGCGGGGTGTTGCACACGGAAATCGCCTCCGCGTTATACGGCCAGGGTGATAACGCACCCATACTGGCCAGTTTTATCGGCGGCCTGGGCGGCCGCGATATCAGCGCCGAAGAGTTTTATCAAATCGCCACCACGTTACAGGATGCAGCCAAACAAAACGTTACACCACCGCCGCGCCTGTTATATACCGAACCGGAACTGCGCAACATGCGCAAACTGCAGGCCATCGCCCACGTGGAACGCGAAGAACTGGAAACCAAAACCTGAGCCAACAAACCATGACCGAGAAACTCATTAAACGCATGAAGGAACTGCCCTCCACCCATTTACTGGGCACGGGCACCCCCATGTGCGCAGGCTGCGGCGGACTCGAAGCCCTGCATGAAATCTATGACATCCTGGGCGAGAACACCGTGTTCACCAATGCCGCCGGTTGCATGACGTTATTGTCCGTTTATCCGTTCACGCCGTTTCGCGGTTCCTGGCTGTATACCGCCATGGCCTCGGCCCCCGCCGGCGCGCAGGGCATCCGCGATGCGCTGGATATTCTGCTGGAGAAAAAACGCATTCCGCCGGAAGACGACTTGCAGGTGGTCACCCTCACCGGCGACGGCTCCGCCTATGGCATGGGCCTGTCCGCCACCTCCGGCACCATCGACCGCAACCTGGACTATCTATATATATGTTACGACAACGAGGGCTACGGCAATACCGGCCAGCAATATTCCGAAGCCACACCCCACGCCGCCAAAACCTCCACCAGCAAGGGCTCGGCGGGTTTTCCCGGTTTCAAAAAAGACCTGTTTGCCATCTGGGCGGCCAACGATCCCGCCTATGTGGCCACGGTGATCGGCGCCGAACCGCTGGATCTCGCCAAGAAAATTCAAAAAGCCAAGGCCATCAAAGGCCCGCGTCTCATCCTGGCACTGGCCCCCTGCCCCACGGGCTGGGACTTCGATCCCCAATACAGCAACGACATCGGCAAGCTGGCGGTGGACACCGGCGTGTGGCCGTTAAAGGAATATGAAAACGGCAAAGTCACGCACACCAAAATTCCCCATCACCGCAAACCGGTGGAAGAATATTTAACAACCCAGGGACGCTTTAAACATTTGTTCCAGCCCGAACGGGACGAGGCCATGCTCAAGGATATCCAGACCAACGTGGATGCCTATTGGCAACAAGTGGCAGACGAAAACAAAGAGCCGGCATCATGAACCAGCCCACACAGCATGAAACGATAAAGAAAAGCTACTTTCATCGCGGCGGCGATGAACCGCTACTGGGCGTTACCATTCCCGAACACTTTGCCAATATCGTCGCGCAGTTTCCCGACCGCGAAGCCGTGGTATCCGTGGCGCAGGAAGAACGTTATACCTATCGGGAGTTCAACAGCAAAATCGACGAACTCGCCCGCGGCCTGGCGGGCATCGGCTATCAAAAAGGCGACCGCATCGGCGTCTGGTCCACCAACAATTCCGAATGGCTGTTACTGCAAATGGCCACCGCGCGCATCGGCGCCATCCTGGTGAACATCAACCCCGCCTACCGGCCCCGCGAACTGGCCTATGCGCTGCAACGCTCCGAAGTACAGGGTTTGTTTGTCATTCCCTCCTTTCGCAGCAGTGACTATATTGCCATGCTGGCGGAGCTGGTCCCGGAACTCAAAGACCACCCCGCCGGCCAACTGCAATGCAAGGACTTCCCGGCGCTGCGCCGCGTGGTGGTGTACGAGCCTTCTTTTCTCGAACATACCCTGCGCCCCTATTCCGGTTTTACCACCTGGCAGGAAGTGATCGAGTTAGCACCCAAAGTATCCATGGAACAACTTAACACCATCACCGACAGCCTGGATCGCGACGACGCCATCAACATTCAATACACCTCCGGCACCACCGGCTTTCCCAAGGCCGTCGTACTCAGCCATCTCAATATATTAAACAACGCCTACTTCTCGGCGCACGCCATGCACTTTACCGAGCACGACCGGCTATGTATCTCGGTGCCGTTTTACCATT
>JASFOJ010000053.1:0-26883 GCA_050116575.1 Gammaproteobacteria bacterium
TATGCGTTGCGGTGCATCCGGGTCTTCTCCCCTGGATTTGGGGCGATGCCAGGGTAGAGGTTCCTGGCGGTGCACCGGGTGAGCGGGTTCGGGAATTGTCGTACCTGCTGTGTCTTTTTTAGAATTTCCCATCTTGAGGTGCCTCGTGGTTATGCCTGACATTTTCCGCTAACGTGTCCTGTAAAACCTTGCGAAACGTCAATTTTCCACCATTCTTTTTCGTTTGGTGTGCCAACAGTAGCTGGTCTTTTTCGATGGGATGACAGAGAGTGGTTAAATCGACATGCAGTTTTGCCTTAGGCGAGGCCGCGCCGTCTATATCTGGTTTGTTGTCCCGGTCAACTGCACGAGCAGTTAACGATATGACTCGGCGGTCTATTTATGGTCTTAGCTGGAATACCGGTCTCTATAAATTAGCAGGCAGATAAAAGGAATGCTAAAGGAAGCAGGTGTACCTATTCAACTTTATTTCACAAGTCCAATGAAGATGTATTCCCAACTATAGCTAACCGTTAAATATTTGTGCCTGCTACGTTGTTTATTGCTTTCATGTGCTAATCAAAGTCATTTCTATTTCGTCCAAATTCAATCATGCGTTGTGCGTTTTTGGTGCGGCGATGGCTGGTTATGCTTCATTGCGGAACAATTTTACAGTGGTCTGAGGAATTATCGCGGTTGAAACAATGACTTAGGGCTTGGCACAGGCCGTGCAAAAGATGCATTAAGTTTACTGCTTAATGCCCATTTTCAGTCTGCAAATTGACTGCGTGGCCAAACTCTGTAAGTTAGCGCTACGCGGCCGGAAATCAGCATCAAACAAAACGCGATTAGTGTTCTCCATGACAGGGTGGGTGGCTAGTTAAATTATTTGTCGTTGGAGAAACGAGCGATTAAATGAGGGGTAACATGAAACAAGAATTGTCACTGAAAAACAGAATTTTAAATTCCTTGCACATATTTACACAGTCCATGGCGCTGTGTGTGGGATTAACCGTTGCCGGTACAGCAATCGCCGAGGTTGGATACCCGGAAAAAGAAGATCTAAAGTTTGGCTTCATTAAGCTGACGGATATGGCGCCACTCGCCATTGCCTATGAAAAAGGTTTTTTTGAAGACGAAGGCCTTTATGTCACCCTGGAGGCGCAGGCCAACTGGAAGGTTTTGCTGGACCGGGTAATTGACGGGGAACTGGATGGTGCTCATATGCTGGCGGGTCAACCATTGGGCGCAACCATTGGTTTTGGCACCCAGTCTCATATCATTACAGCCTTTAGTATGGATCTCAACGGTAATGGGATAACGGTTTCCAACGCCATTTGGGATAAAATGAAAAAATACGTGCCGCGCAAGGACGGTAAACCGGTGCATCCTATTAAAGCCGACTATTTGAAGCCGGTGGTTGCAGAATACAAGAAAAAAGGCAAGCCTTTTAAAATGGGCATGGTGTTTCCGGTTTCCACTCACAACTATGAGTTACGTTACTGGCTGGCGGCCGGCGGTATTAACCCCGGATATTATGCGCCGCATAAAGGCGATATCACGGGTCAGATAAAGGCCGATGCACTGTTGTCGGTCACCCCGCCACCCCAAATGCCCGCGACCATGGAGGCCGGGACTATCTTTGGTTATTGCGTTGGCGAGCCCTGGAACCAGCAGGCGGTATTTAAGGGCATCGGCGTGCCGGTTATCACCGACTATGAAATCTGGAAAGATAACCCCGAAAAAGTATTCGGTGTCAGCAAAAAATGGGCTGATAAATATCCCAACACCCATATTCATGTCATCAAAGCGTTGATTCGGGCCGCGAAATGGCTGGATGAAAATAACAATAAAAACCGGCCTGAAGCTGTGAAGATCCTGTCCAAAAGCCAGTATGTGGGAGCGGACTATGAAGTAATTGCCAATAGTATGACCGGAACCTTCGAATATGAAAAAGGTGACAAGCGCGAGGTGCCGGATTTCAACGTATTTTTCCGCTATTTTGCCACTTATCCTTACTATAGTGATGCCATCTGGTATTTGACCCAGATGCGCCGCTGGGGACAGATTGCCGACCAGAAGCCGGATTCCTGGTATATGGACATCGCTAAAAAAGTCTACCGTCCTGACATTTATGCCATCGCTGCCAAAGAGCTAATCGCGGAAGGAAAGATGAAAGCGGAAGACTTTCCTGACTTTGATAAGGAAGACGGGTTTCGGGCGCCGCAAAAACACTTCATTGACAATGTGGTTTATGACGGCACCAAACCTAATGCGTATCTGAAAAAATTTAAAATTGGCCTGAAGGGCGACGACAAGATCTAGTTCCTAGTCGGTACCAGTAATGGTCTCCCCGCGAGCGCAGCGGGGAGACCTATTTTACGACGAGGACAAAATAAAACGACAGGGTGAGGTGGTATCGTGAATACAGGTACTCTAAATGCAAAACAAACGTTAGCAACCAAAGTTGTCAACCCGTTTTACGCGCTGGTCAGCCGTTTTGGGGACATAAACTGGCAAGATCAACCCGGGAAAATCATGCACAAAGTCGGTATACCGGTATTTGCCGTTGGTATTTTCCTGATCCTATGGAGTGCCCTCGCCTCCCAGATTGAAACATCGCTTGGACAGGTTCCCGGTCCGGCCAAGGTATGGGAGCAAGCGAAGGTATTGGTTGCCGAGCATGTCGCGCAACGGGAAAAGGCCGAAGCGTTTTATGAACGCCAGGAAAAGCGCAATGCTGAACGCCTGGCCAAGGACCCTGACTATAAACCCACGATCCGGGCGTATACCGGTCAACCCACTTTCTTTGACCAGATCCTAACCAGTATCATAACCGTGGGAACCGGGTTTATCGTGGCGACCCTTATCGCGATTCCCATTGGTATTATTTGCGGCTTAAGTTCCACGATGTACACGGCACTAAACCCGCTGATTCAGACGTTCAAGCCGGTGTCACCGTTGGCGTGGTTGCCAATTGTTACCATTATTGTCAGTGCGGTTTATGTCACCAATGACCCCATGTTTGAGAAATCCTTCCTCACCTCTGCGATCACCGTGACGCTGTGTTGTATGTGGCCCACGATTATTAATACTACCGTAGGTGTGTCATCGGTGGATAAGGATCTTGTTAACGTCAGCCGTGTGCTGCGCCTGGGTTGGTTCACCAATGTGTACAAAATCGTGCTGCCTTCATCAATTCCCATGATGTTTGCCGGTCTGCGCGTTTCATTGGGTATCGGCTGGATGGTGTTGATTGCGGCTGAAATGTTGGCGCAAAACCCCGGGCTGGGAAAATTTGTCTGGGATGAATTCCAGAATGGCAGCTCCGATTCGCTGGCCCGTATCATGGTCGCTGTGATTACTATTGGCCTTATCGGGTTTGTTCTGGACAGACTTATGTTGATCCTGCAAAAGAAAGTCAGTTGGGATAGAAACGCCGTTATCCGGTAATGGTGTTAGTCGAGCAAATATCGTAGCTGATACAAAGCAAAAACAGGAGTAGTAAAATGAAACAACATCTGGAATTATCGCATGTCTCCATTGAGTTTCCGACACCCGATGGACCATTCAAGGCGCTGGATAAAGTCAACCTGAATATCGCGAAAGGAGAGTTCGTGTCGCTTATCGGGCATTCCGGTTGCGGCAAATCAACCGTTTTGAATATTGTGGCCGGTCTGTACCAGTCGACGGAAGGGGGCGTTATCCTGGAAGGCAAGGAAGTTAACGAACCGGGTCCGGATCGCGCCGTTGTGTTCCAGAATCATTCGTTGCTACCGTGGCTGACCGCCTATGAAAACGTTGAGCTGGCGGTTAAGCAGGTATTTAAAGGCAAAAAAACCAAAAAAGAAATGGATGAGTGGATTAGGCACAACCTGACGCTGGTGCATATGGATCATGCCATGCACAAGCGGCCCGATGAAATTTCCGGCGGCATGAAACAACGTGTGGGCATCGCCCGCGCTTTGTCGATGGAGCCTAAGGTGTTGTTGATGGATGAGCCTTTTGGTGCCCTGGATGCATTGACACGCGCCCACATGCAGGATTCTCTGATAGAAATTCAGGCGGATCTCAACAATACCGTGATTATGATAACCCATGACGTGGACGAAGCCGTATTATTGTCCGACCGTATTGTAATGATGACCAACGGACCCGCCGCAACGATTGGAGAGGTTCTGAAGGTGGATTTACCGCGACCGCGTGAGCGTGTCCAGCTGGCCGACGACTCCCATTATAATCATCTGCGCGCGGAGGTTATGAAATTCCTGTACGACCGCCAGCGTGCCCCTGTTGATCGCCAGAGCGAAGCGATGCAGGATAAGGGGGCCGATGTTTCGTCCAAAGAGAGTATGACTGAAGAAGATAAAAAGGAAACCGCCGCGGCCTGATGGCGCGGCAATGGCGGTGGGCGCCTGCACGTCTGCCGTGTGGAACACGCCTAGCTGTCTACGGAAAACATACTCCACGGATAATTAATAAACAGGATGAACTCAGAGCCTTCGTTGCCGGTGGCGTAATCCGCACGGATGATAACGCCGGTTAATACCAGGCGAACGCCAACGCCCACCGACGTTTTCAGGGTGTCAAACAGATTGTGGGTGTGGTCTGCTACGCTGCCCTGTTCAGCAAATAACGCCAGCTGGATTCCGGTGCGAATACCTTTGGCCACATACCAGTTGAAGGGTACGCGTTCGTCGGTCAGGTTCAACCGATACTCCACACCGTAAAAAAACGACTGGCCGGCATAAAACCGCCCATTGGCAAAGGAACGCAGCCTTTGTGTTCCGCCTAAGGCTGTTGCCGCACCATATTCATTATAAGCTAGCTGTTCATTAATAAAATCCGCTTCAGTAGCCAGGCAGTTGTCCCGTTCCGGCCCAGGCGGGAGGTCATTGCATCCCAGACCGCGTTCCTGTTGCAACGTTGCGAAATCCGCGTCCACGCGGTGCCTGAGATGGGCGCGGGAGGCGAAGACATTAAACACCAGGGTATCCCAACGGCGAAATGGCAAATAACCGGTAAGATTGTAGTCGGCGACGAAAAAATCACTGGACAGCGAATCGGTATCTTTATAGCCGGTCAGGGAGGCCTCCACGCGGTAGCCGGAGCGGGGGTCCAGGCGGTCGTCGGTATTATCCAACGTCACGCCGAGGGTATAATCCGCGACACTACGTTTGCTGGTGTCAACCGCGGTAAATTCATTGCCGCTTTCGTCGAGGACCTGCAGCAGGCGTTGCCTGCCGTTGCGGGTGCGAATATACGCTTCTGCCTGACGCTGGAAAAAACTCAGCGTTAATTGCGCCATAAAGTATTTGCCTTCCACCTTGGGCAGCACATAGTCGTCATCGCTGGAATCAATGCCGCGCGTGTATTGCACGGGCGCCACTTTAAAGTTGTAATAACCGGCGTCCAGAATCAGGCGGTTTTTGATGATATGGTAATCCAGGAAGGTGTATCCCGCCGCGTCAAAATCGCCTTGAACATTAAAGCCGGTAAAGTCCAGGTCAGAGTCGTTGATATTAAGCACGGTGGCACCGATGCCCGCCGCCGAGCCCAAGCCGGGGATATCGCCGGCAATAGGATAGACAAAGTAGGAAAAATCCCTGCCGAACTGGTCTCTGCGCCTTTCCTGCCAGTCAAACGCAAAGGCGTTTTCAATGACGCCTATTCCTGTCAGGCAAATCAGCAGCAAAAATTTAATTTTGGTAATCATACCTGATTTTGGCATCGTATTTGTCTTTTCAGGTTTCACAATTAGATAATAGCTGTCATGTCCAGTGACAAAAAAAGCTGTCTTTCCCTGTGGTTCGCGATGTTTGCCGCCTGTTGGTCTATTAACCTGGCAGCGATAATATTATTCCCGTCAAATAGGCGCAGGGCAAGTGGATTCGCAGCGCCGCATCTCCAAATGTTAATTTTTTGCATTAATATCCATGCACGTGTAGCAAACTCGATCAATAAAAAGACAAATTCGCCCCTTTACAAAAAAACCGTCCAATCAATACCGCCTCGGCTTTGTAAAATCAAAGTAAAGCGATTCGCCGTTTAAAACAAGTTATTGGAACATAGCTTTATGCCATTGAAGTTGTCTGGCGAGTGATCCCTTTTCACAGTGGTTTCTCCAGTGAACACTTAACCATTTAAAAACAACCGGACTAGCTGTAATAAATATTCTGTCGGGGTGAGTAATCGGCAGGTAAAGCGCCCGTGATAATTTTATATCTCAATCAACATGGTTACCGTTTTGTTAATTTCGCACATTTTGGCAGGGTAACAACGCAGTTTAGCGCAAGCCCACTATGGCCATGGTGATAGCCCGCTTCCGATAAGCGGTTCAAATATATAAGTCTGTTCGCGCCAGGGAATGGATTAGCTTTCACGACAAACTCGACCGATGATAAGTAGGAGGAAAAGTGTATGCAGGAGTCAATCACCGAACAATGGGACAGGAAAAGCCTGGCTCGACAAAGCGAAAAATTGCAAAAAGATACCAGCCGAACCCTGTTCCAACAACTGTTACGTCAGGAAATCGCTGATGGAAAATTGGTGTTGGTTGATGCATATCTCGGCCATAATTCACAGTCCTTCAGTTCGCCGTCAGCAATTGTGGTCACCGTTAACAGGCCGGAGTTTTATCAAATGACGTTGGCCAGGGGCAGTCTCGGACTGGGTGAGGCGTATATGATGGGTTTTTTCGACGTTAAGGACTACGATCTTCCTTCGTTTACCACGCTGCTGTTAAAAGCCAACCTGGACCAAAAGGTAAAATCAACGCCCCGTTTCATGCTGAACTACGCCCGGGTTCTATTTGATAACTATTTCAGGAAAGACCATGTTAACGTCCGTGCTCACTACGATATCGGCGATGATCTGTTTGAACACTTTTTGCTGGATGAATTCATGGTTTACTCCTGTGGTTATGCCCACAGTTGGGACGATGACATTGACACCCTGCAGCGTAACAAACTTGACCGTATTTGCCGCAAGCTGGAATTGAAGGAAGGTGACCGGCTGCTTGATATAGGATGCGGTAACGGCGGCTTGCTGATCTACGCGGCTCGGCATTTCGGTGTTACCGGTGTGGGTTACTCCAATAGCGTAAGTCACAGCGAAAAAGCCAGGGAGCGCGTCACTAAATATGCTTTGCAGGACCGCATCACGATAAAGACCGGGGATTTCGAATCGATCAACGGCCAATTTGACAAAGTAGTCAGCGTTGGCATGCTGGAACACGTCAGGCCCGGCCGCTATAAAAAGTATTTTGCCAAAATAGCGCAAGTGCTCACCGATGACGGCAAAGCACTGGTCCATGCCATCAGCGCCAATTCCAGTGACAAAAGCCACGACCCGTTTATTCAGAAATATATTTTTCCCGGTTCCAGTACGCCCAGCCTGTCGGATTATTCGCGCAACATCGAGCGCAACGACATGGCGATCCTGGACGTGGAAAACATTGTGCGCCACTACGCCGTGACCACGCGCCGCTGGCTGGAGGCTTTCG
Source organism: Gammaproteobacteria bacterium (assembly GCA_050116575.1). Lineage (GTDB taxonomy): Bacteria > Pseudomonadota > Gammaproteobacteria > SZUA-152 > SZUA-152 > JAKEGK01. The sequence goes on from JASFOJ010000053.1 coordinate 7,484, forward strand.
ACCAGAATACACACCGGTTGTCGGCAGACCGTTACGACGACACCTTCAAGAGAATGTGGCGCTTTTATCTGTCCATTGGTATCAGCGCCGCCCTGGCCAGCCAGTTAGGGGTTTTTCAGGTGTTGTTTAACAAGGACTACAGCGCCGAACACAAATTTCAACGGGTTTAACCGATCGCAGAGGAATGCGCAATGAACAGAGCGGATGAACGTTTTAAGGAATTGCAACGGACACTACAGGAACAAGGGGCATTTGAAAAAGAACCGGTCAAAATAATCGCCCAGACCGTCTTTTTTGTTTCGCTGACGTTTGTGGGTATCTGGATACTCAATTCCAGCGAGGAAGTGATCAGCGAGCTGTTTGCCTTTTGGCTGGTGATTCTCAGCGGTCTGGGTATCTCGACCAACGCTCATACGGCCGGCCATGGAGGCGTCAGCACGCGGCCCTGGGTTAACAAGTTGTTATTGTATTTTGGTTTTACATTTTTCCTGCAGGTGTCACGGCATTTCTGGCATAACAAACATAATGTCATTCACCACCAACTGCCCAATATCCTTGAGCGCGATGGCGATGTGGACCTGCAGCCGTATGTGGCGCTGACCCACGAGCAACACCAGCAGGCCACTGGCTGGCGTCAATGGTACTTCAAATACCAATGGGTGATATTCCCGTTTCTGCTCGCCGGAAATGCATTCGGCGTGGTGTTAAACAGCTGGCGGTATTTGCTGGAACAACTGCGTGATCCCACCCTGCGAAAACCGGCACATTTTATCGATCTGGGTGTTTTGTTGCTGCATATTGCCGCCTGGTATGTCATTCCGTGTTTCTTTTTTGCCGTCGAGGATGTCTTATTGTTTAACGTTCTGCGGCTACTGGGTATGTCTTATGGCATGTACGCCCTGTTTGCGCCGGCCCATATGACGCAAGAGACGATTTTACTGGACAAGGAAGTGGATACCACGGATTTTATGGCCCTGCAGACCTATACTGCGATTAACTACCGTACCGGCTGGATTGGACGTCTGATTTGCGGCGGCGTTGAGTTTCAGATTGAGCATCATCTGTTTCCATTATTGAGCCATACCCAGTATCCCCGCATCAGTAAAACCATTGAGGCGTTTTGTCAGCAACATAATTACCCCTACCGCAGTGTGGGCTGGGGAACGGCATTGTGGCGGTCATGGATGGCGCTTCGTAAACCGAAGACCAGTTATGGGTCGTTTCCCGATATCGACCAATTACCCGGATATACCAATGAACGGAATGTGGATTGGCGGATGGTTAAACAGGCGTCATAGGTAATGAGGAGACAATAGCGAACATGAATGTCGAACAACGCAGCTTGACGATGATAACCGCTGACGGCGTCAGGATCAGGGCCTACCATTTTGTCAGCCGACCCCAACCTGATAACCGGACAATGATAATTTTGCCGGCAACGGGCGCCAGGCAGACGCGTTACTTCAGTTTTGCTCGTTTCCTCGCCGGTACGGGATGGCATGTGTTGACCATGGACTATCGCGGTATCGGTGAATCCAAACCCGAATTGCCGCCGGACCATCGCTATTCCATGACATCATGGGGCCGTTATGACTTGGACAGTTGCATCAGTTGGGCAAAGGATTATGTCAAGGCGCAAACCATTGCCGTCACGGCCCACAGCATTGGTGGCCAGATTATACCGTTAGCCGAGCAGTATCAGGAAATTGATGCGGTATTGGCCATTGCCTCGCAAAAAGGTTACTGGAAAAACTGGCCCGCGCCACGCAAGTGGGCTGTGGCCGCCTTTTTTAAGTTATACACCCCATTATGTCTGAGACTGTATGGCAGAGTACCGTTGCAGTGGCTCGGGCTGGATGATTTGCCTAAGGAAGTGGCGCGTGATTATGCGCGCTGGACAACTAACGTTGATTATCTGGATCAATATCAAAACTCATTCCTTGACCGCTTTTACAGGTTTTCAGCTCCCATATTGTCAATCAGTTTTACCGATGACCGCAATTATGCGCCAAAGCGCGTCGTGGATGACCTGGTATCGAATTATTATAAAAATGCCCCACTATGGCGCAGCCACCTGTCTCCCCGGGATTTCGCGGTGCCCGCCTTTGGCCATTCAGGGTTTTTTGATCCCGATATCATGCCGGTCGCCGTTTGGGACGATGCCCAACGTTGGCTGGATACAGTGTTGACAGACGCCGCCCGCTGCCCGGTATTTCATTGTTTGCCCCAGGTTGACTGTCGGCTTCCCGGCGGGAGGCAGGACCCGGTAACCGGAAGCCATGGTGAAAAAGGGGAGGTCCAGGATGAACAGCAAACTGCGCTTTATACAATGCGCTAATGCCAATATCAGGGTATGGCATTCGGGTACGCACCACGGTAAAAGTTTTGTGGTGTTTCCCGATCCACCGAATCTGATCGAACACCATCGCAGCGCTTTGCAAAAGCTGGCGCGCAAATACGACGTCTATTGTATTGAATTGCCGGGCTTTGGATATTCAACGGTCAATCGCGGGTTTTCATTTTCGATGATGGACTATATAGGCGCGTTGTCCGGATTGTTTGACAAACTTGGTATAGCCGGCGCTCATGTCGAAGTTTCTTGTCTGGGGGCGTTGATTTTGCTACATATGGCCAAGAAGCACCCCCGTTACTTTGAGCGGCTATACTTGCTGCAGTGTTGCTCCATTGACGAATCGAAATCCTGGTTAAATACTGTCGATTTGCTCGACATGATCAAGACGCCTGTCATCGGCCAGTTGTTTATGAAGTATTTAAAGTCGATGGTGGCAAGAAACTGGTACCGGGTGGCGCTGGGTGAGTGTCACAAAGACCAGTATCGGGCGTATCTTGATCCGGTTATAATGGCATTCAAGGATGGTGCCCAGTTTCGGCTCGCCGATGCCTACCAGCAGGTACTGCAACTGGACGGTAGCGCACTGGAGGTTCCCCATGACGCGATAGTGATCTGGGGTGAAGATGACAGGACGCATATCGGCAGTGATAAAAAATCCGTTTTACGGCACGTTCCCCATGCGCAGTACGTCACGTTTTCAGGTTGTGGTCATTTCCCCAGCCTGGAAAAAATGCATGATTACCTGACGCTTGTTCAACATTAAAAACCCATGAGCACATCGCTATATATCACAACCGCCGATGGTGTGCGGCTTGCCGCCAATGTGTTTGAACCCGAAGGAGAACCATGCGCGCTTGTTGTGATAAATCCCGCGATGGCGGTGCGCGCACGTTTTTACCGGCATTATGCCAGCTATCTGCGCGATCACGGATATGTTGTCGTTACCTATGACTACCGCGGCATGGGTGGCAGCGCCATTGACCTTTCTGTGAAGGCGGACCTTGTAAGCTGGGCCAAGACGGATTTCGCCGCCGTCATTGATTATGCGAAAGACCGTTTTCCCGCCCTGGACATTTTGGTGGTGGGGCACAGTTTTGGCGGTCAGGTACCAAGGCTCAGTGAACATACCCGCTATGTGTCGGGGATGCTGGCGATCAGCGCACAATACGGCTATTGGAAGTTGTGGCCCATGCCCGCCCGCTGGGGCCTGTTTGCATTATGGTATTTTTTTATGCCGGTTGCGGTGACGGTATTGGGCTATTTCCCCGCCAAAATGTTGCGCCTGGGCGAGGATTTGCCCTCTGGCGCGGCCAGGCAGTGGGCGCGTTGGTGTCGTTCGCACCAATACTTTTTTCAGGAACACAACGTGCTGCCGGAATTGAATATGAGTGACCTGTATATACGTTTTGTGGGTTTCAGCGATGACTGGATGGCGCCGGCACGGTCCATCGAGGAGCTGCGAGATACCTACGCGCAGGCCGTAACGTGGCGTGAGTACATTAAACCGGAACAATATCACCTGGAAAAAATCGGGCACTTTGGGTTTTTTAGCAAATCCATGCAAGATACGCTATGGCCCCACAGCCTTACATGGCTGGAGGAAGTTCAAAACCATTAGCCACTATTGATTCTGGTCTGCCATTGATATTGCATTCGTATCACCGGTTACAGCGGCCGAAAAGTGCGGGTTAAATGGTATGGCAATCTTGACAATCAGCCCGTGGGCGCCGGATTTGTTGGTCGCGGTGATAGTGCCACCGTGAATCTCGACAACCCGTTTGGCGATAGCCAGGCCGATGCCGCTGCCGCCGGTATCCGATTCCCGGGCCTGGGAGACGCGTACAAACGGTTCGAATATCTTTTCCAGCATATCATGAGGTATGCCGGGGCCTTCGTCATCGATGACGATGGCGACATGCTTGTCATCCCGTGAACAACCAACATTAACGCTGGTGTGTTCCTGTGAATAATAACAGGCGTTACGCACGATGTTTTCAATGGCGCGGTGCAGAAGGCGCGCATCGCCTGTGATGGTTATATTATCAGGACAGTGTAAATGAATGGCAGTCCCGCTGCGTGTTTGCTGTAACTCGTAACGGGCATCCTGGACCACCTGGTCGAGCAGTTCCCGTACATCGATTTGCGTTGTTGCCAGTGGCGGCATATTCGGTCCGATCTTCGCAAACGTTAGTAATTCCTGCACTAAAAACTCAAAGCGTCCTATTTCCCGTTCGATGCGCTGCAGTTCGCTGTTGTTTGCCGAACCGGATTTCTGGTGGGCCAGCCCCAGGGCGACATGAATGCGGGCAAGGGGTGAGCGCAGTTCGTGCGAAATATCACGAAGCAGCTGTTGTTGCGCATTGAGTAATTCGCGTAACCGGTAGGTCATTTTTTCAAAATCCACGGCCAGGGCGCCAAATTCATCCTGGCGGTGGCGCAACTGCTGTAGGTCGGCCGTATTGAAATTTCCCAGTGCCAGCATCTGGGTGGAGCGGCGCAGTTTTGCCAGAGGCGAAGTAAAATAACGCGCCAGCATAAAACAAATCAGGCCGCTGACTAAAATGCTGAACACGATTCTTTGCGGGGCAAACAGATAGCTGAACAAATGTGGATATTCGAACGTGGTAACCATAAGGTAGTTGCCGTTGGCCGGTGTTTTAATGTTGAATGTCAACATGTAGTGAATGGCTTGCCGTTGACCGCTGGCCGCATCGCTAATCGGTTTGTTGGTCGCCACTGCGGCCACACCCGCTGGCAGTGCTTTGTTGTTTATTTCTTTGCCATCTGAATCGAAGACAAAGACCTGGTGAATGGCTTCAAGGTTATCGGGTTGCTGCAGCCAGTTCTGAAACTCCTGCAGGCCCTGGTGTTGCAGTACAGATGCCGCCCGCCTGGAGTTGGCGGCAAACTGCGTGTTTTGCTGCTCGGTGATGGGATTTATTTCGTATTCACTTAATGCGGCGGTGATCCACGTGGTGGAGAGTTCTATCGTGACAATAATAAGCCAGTAGGTCAGGAATATTTTCCAGAACAAGGAATACATGGGGCTGGCGGTTTATTTACTGAAAAGGTAACCGACATTGCGCACGGTCTTGATACGATCATGCTGGTCCGAGACAAATCCCAGTTTTTTTCGCATGTTGCTGATATGGACGTCCAGGCTGCGGTCATAGTGCGCCAGCTTGCGTCCCAGGGCGATTTCCGACAGTTCGTTTTTATTCACTATACTGCCGGCGTTGCGCATCAGAGTTTCCAGAATAGTAAATTCGGTGGAGGTTAAGTTGACCGGGGCCTGATTGCGGTAAACGGTGCGCGATTGCGGATAAAGTTCCAGGTCACCAATGGTCAATTGCGCGTTGGTATTGTTGGAGACGTAGTTCGATGTGCTGCGTCTTAATACGGCACGTATATGTGCCAGCAACACCCGCGGGCTGCATGGCTTGGCGACGTAGTCGTCAGCGCCCAGCTCAAGGCCGATCACCGAATCCATGTCTTCGCCGCGGGCGGTCAGTACCAGTACCGGTACCGTGGATTGTTCGCGGACCGATTTCAGCACTTCGAAACCGGATCGGCCGGGTAACATAATATCCAGAACAATCAGACAATAAGTGCTGTTGAGCGCCTGCTCGACCGCCGAGTCACCGTCATAAACGGTATCTGCTGTAAAACCTTCCTGTGCGAGATAATCCTTTAACATCTCGCACAATTCTTTATCGTCATCAACCAGCAATAGTTTGTTATCCATTGTCCGATACCCTTTGTTCGAGATCATCCAACCACTGCCCGTTACGTGTAATCTGCCTGTAAATTACCTTTGCCATGAGGTTGCTCAAAATTTCGATGGTAGTCCGACTCTTGACTATCGCCTGAAACAGGCCTGTTACCGGGGTGCTGCGCGCCAACGGTGACTTTGTCAATATAACACCATGTAGCACGGTGAATCACTATCGGTATTTTCCGCAGCGGCACGTTACAGACGGGTCAGTAATCTGGTTATGTCTTTGTCAGTGTGGCCGGCGCCCCTGTCGGTAAATGCCGTTAAAGAGACACGGCCGCTGGCCCGGATTCACCGTTAAAGTATACGATACGGCGTGTTTTCCGGCTATCCATGCCAGTCATATCTTCTTCACCATCTGCGATATGGTTCGATAAAACTGCACGCCCGGTACCTGCCATTCTCCGTTGAGCTGATGAGTCCGCTATGGTCTGCTATGCTATTACTGTATTAATTTTGAGAGCCAAAATGCCTCCGGGCCGGCAATGTTCAGAGCCGGGATGTCAGTAACATGAGTAAACTGTTAAGTGAATGGACTCCGTCCGTCGCCGCCGTTGACCTGATCCGGTTAAACGGCATAACCGATGAACAAATAGCGCAGTCCCTGCGGTACCTGAAAAGCCAGGAGGGACTGGAAAATATAGATGACGTTGACGGTTACGATAACTGGAATACGTTTTTTATCCTGTTTTGTATTAAAGCCAATAAATCCACCAGCGATTAGTTAATAGGTTTCCGCCGGCATCGTAACATCAGCGTTGTTAGCTATTGAGACGTGTCTTTTTCCGTCTTGCTTCCAAACCCGATTCCCAGCCAGCGTATCTCATATAATTCATCGCGGCGATCCTTGGAATTGGTGACCGAGCCTTCATGGCGCAACTGGGCCAGTTTATCCAGGTCGAGGTCCGCGATGAGTGCCATTTCCGTGTTAGGCGTGCTTTCCGCCATGATCGCATCGTGGGGAAAGGCAAAATCCGAGGGTGAATAAACGGCGGACTGGGCATACTGGATGTCGACGTTCTCCACTTGCGGTAGGTTGCCAACGCTGCCGCCAATCGCTACATAACATTCATTCTCGATGGCGCGCGCCTGTGAACAGCGCTGTACCCGCAGAAATCCGTTTTTGGTGTCTGTCCAGAACGGTACGAACAGTATTTCCATGTTCTGCTTTGTCATCAGCCGCGCCAGTTCGGGAAATTCGACGTCGTAGCAAATCAGGATTCCGATACGTCCTGCATCGGTTTCAAATACTTGCAGACTGTCACCACCTTCAATGACCCAGTCGCGGCGTTCGTGAGGCGTAACGTGGATTTTCGGTTGTACACCCACGGTGCCGTCACGCCGGCACAGATAAGCATTGTTATATAACGTTGAACCGTCCATCGCCGGTATGCTGCCGGCGACAATATTAATATTGTAAGTAACCGCAAATTGTGACAGGGCGTCCACGATACGATCGGCATAGGTGGCCAGATAACGGATTGCGTCAAACTGGTTTTGCTCACTTCCCATGGCCATCAACGGGGCGTTGAAAAACTCCGGAAACAGCGCGAAATCCGCCTGGTAATCCGCCATGGAATCGACGAAGTATTCCACCTGGTTTAACCATGATTCAAACGAATCGGTCAGGCGCATTTGCCATTGCACGATACCCACCCGAACCACCGTTTTGCGGATTTCCTCCACCGCAATACCTTCGGGTTCATAAAGAATGTTATTCCATTCCAGCAGCGTGGCGTATCCCAGGGACTTTTTATCCTCCGGGAAGTAGCCTTTCATCAGCCGCTTGACTTCAAAATCATTGGCGAGCTGAAAGCTAAGGATAGGATCATGAATTTCCCGGCGGCGTACGGCGTCGATATATTCCGCGGGGGTCATCTGCGCATGCTCGTGATAGCGAATGATGCGGCCGCCGGCCAGAATGGCGCGCAGATTAAGGTTGCGGCACAATTCCTTGCGAGCGTCATACAACCTGCGTCCCAGGCGCAGTCCCCGATACTCCTTGCTCACAAACACATCCATACCATACAAGGCGTCACCTTCAGGGTCGTGACGGATACGATCACGGCGCCCGATCAGGTCGTCGTAGGTGTGACTGCGGCTAAACCGGTTGTAACTGCATTTGACCGTCAGGGCGACAGCGACGATTCTGCCGTTGTCTTCAATGGCGATCTGTCCCTCCGGAAAATCATTGATCAGTGCCAGCAGCGAATTGCGGGACCAGGCGCCGCCCAGGTCGGCGTAGACCTCTTCCATTAACTGGGCCACCTGTGGATAGTCGCTACTTTCCAGATTGCGAAGCTTGAGATGTAAGTCGGCGGGTTTGTCGGTATCCATAAAATCTAATACGGCTCTACGGTTACGGCTCCAGAAGCAACAATATGTTGGAGCGGATGATCAACTTCATAGTATTCAATAATAGTAGCAAACCCGGGGTAGCTGTCCTATATCATACCAACCGGCGATACCTCGGTGCCGCCGGGGCGTCAACCAGGGGCTCGAGATTGTGCGAGAACTAATTTTGACCAGTGAAACCGCCAAAAGATCGCGCCTCAGTGTATGTTGACAATGAAATTGAGTGCATCGGTTCTATCGGGGTATGATTGCCAGTTATTTTCATTTAGCGTAACCAGGCAGTGGCGCGCGCTCCGATTTATTTATAAGTAATTGTTTTTATTGTATTATATGGTGGTTAATTGTAATATTCCAGCCCACCATGCACTATTTATAGATACTTTACTGATAATGGAATACCCTAAGTATCCAGAGGCAGCTGATCAGGTAGCATCGCCAGCAATAACGAGAAGCAGTAATCATTGTTTTCTTATGCTGATATTGGTGTATTATGTTGCCGGGCAGGTGCGGCAACGGCTGGAAACCCATTCAATATTCAATAATAGTGGCACGAATTGCCTGAAATGGCATACTATTATCCAGGTTCCGCCGGAGCACGTGTTAATATAGAATGAGTCTCAAAAATAACGATCAAATTTTAAAAACTATGACGATAAACAATACTCACACTAAAGTTAATAACAATGTAAATCACAATCACCGCCGCTGGGCTTTCCTGCAGGAGTTTTTAAAACACCCATTGCAGATTGGTTCCATTATCCCCAGTTCGCGTTTTCTCGAAAGAGCCATCATCGAAAGCGCCGGGCTTGAATCGGCCAATACGATTGTGGAACTGGGTTGCGGCACCTGTGGTACGACGCGGGCAATTTTGCGTCATCTGGCACCGGACGCCAAGCTGTTGAGCATAGAGGTTAATCCGCGCTTTTACGCCATACTTACCGAAATTGATGACAGCCGGCTGATCCCGCATTTAGGCAGTGCTGAACAACTGCGTGAGATACTGGATATGCACGGATTGGGCGACCCGGATGTTGTCATATCGGGCATACCCTTTTCCACCATGAAAGACGGTGTTGGCTCGCAAATCATCCGGGACATAGACCGGTTGTTGCCTCCAAAATCACGGTTTGTGGCTTACCAGTTTAGTGGCCGGGTTGCCCAGTTGTGCCGACCCTACCTTGGCAATGCCAAAAGCGTTTTGGAAATCCGCAACATTCCACCCATGCGTGTTTATCAATGGGAAAAGCGTGTCTAACCGTTAATTCGTGTTAGAGACATATACTCACTGGACCGTGGTTAGATTTTGGGGTTGGCGTTTGGCTGACGAAAAGGCCGTTGGCGCGAATTCTCAATAGCGTGTCATACATTTTTGACCGCTTCGGAAACTATTGAAGCAGTAAGCATTTATTCATCATCCATTCACTATTCCGCGTTGTATAGGTAACTAGTCATAGTCTTGCAATCCGGTATTTAACATGATTGTGTGCGCCGGATATACCGCCAGCCGGGGACGTAGCCCCGGGCTTTGCTGATCTATTATTGTAGAACCGTGTGTGTTCTGTTTTCACGGAACGGCTATTTACGATCGCTGCCACTGGGAACATTGGCTGCATTTGCGTCTTCACCAGCGCGTCTGATCAATATTTTACACCGGCGCCTGGACCACTTAATCCACCGCTTAAATTACGAGACTTCCGGCAATGATTCGTATTGAAGCGCTTCGATCTCTTCGACATCGTAACTTCCGTATTTATTATCTCGGACAAATGGTGTCACTGAACGGTACCTGGATGCAGTCAGTGGCACAGTCCTGGTTGATTTACCGATTGACCGATTCGGGTTTTATGCTGGGTTTAACGGGAACACTTACCTTGCTGCCAAACCTGGTGTTTGGGATATACGGCGGTTGGATGGCTGACCGTTTCCCGCGGCAAAAGCTGCTTATCATTGTTCAAACCCTGGCGATGCTGCAAGCCCTGTCGTTGGGTACACTAACGGTGAGTGGTTGGGTGCAGCCCTGGCATATCCTGGTGCTGGCGCTGACCCTGGGGTTGGTGCAGGCCGTGGAAACACCGGTGCGCCAGTCCTTTATTTCGCAACTGGTGGCGCGCGAGGACCTGACCAATGCCATTGCGCTAAATTCCAGTATGTTTCATCTGGCGCGTTTCATGGGACCGGCCATTGCCGGTATGCTGGTGGCTCTGGTGGGAGAGGGGCCGGTATTTCTGATTAACAGCGTTACCTTTGTCGCGGTGTTAATCAGCTTGCTGACCATCAGGTTGCCCGTTGTGTCGCCGGATGCCGATAGCCGGCAGGGTCTATCCAATATATGGTCGGGATTGGCGTATGCCCGACACCACGTGTTAACGCGTTCATTGTTAATGACTGTGGCCGTTGTCAGCCTGTTCGGCGGAGCCGCGGTGGTATTAATGCCGATTTTTGTTGATCGTATATTTGCGCACGGCCCTAAAACGCTGGGTATTTTTATGGGCCTGCTGGGTGCGGGTTCGTTAACGGCGGCGCTGTTGTTGGCCCATCAGCGGGAATTTCGCCGGCTGGAACGTCGCGTGGCGCTGGCGGCCATCGCCGTTGCTCTGGCGTTAATCATATTTGCACTTAACCAGGTCTATGTCCTCGCTTTGGTAACTTTGTATGTTATGGGATTTGCCTCGACCACCGTATTTGCCTCCAGTAACGCACTTATTCAATTGGCGGTGCCCGATTATTTGCGCGGCCGCACCATGGCGTTGTTTACCATTTCCCTTCATGGAATGATATCCCTCGGGCAATTGATGCTGGGATCACTGGCCGACGTTTTAGGCGCGCCACATACAGCAGCGTTTAGCGCCGTTGTTTTGTTGGTGCTTGCGATGCGACTGGCGATGCCGTTGTTTCGTATCGAACGTATGGAAGAGCAATGACAACGACCGGGCGGCGTGGAACATCAAGGTTGAGCTTCAATCAGGATTATTGTCACGGCGAACAGCGCGGGGTTAGGTAACAATAACGCTACACACAAGCACTAGCCGGCTGGGAACCGGATTTGATTTTCCGGCCTGCTTTTTTCCGTGAACCAGTTGTTTTAGTCGCTACGGTAATCGTGTTTTTACTCTGTCCCGTCTTGCGGCGCCTATACCGATCAACCCAAGGCCCAGTAACAAACCGGTGGCGGGCTCCGGGACATTCAACATCGGTGACCTATCTACCGCGAATCCTGTATTCGTCCGGTCCGGATCAACAATATACATATCATAGTTGCCAAGGTCCGTTGGGTTGTAATTGTAGGTGCTGGCCATAATCTGGTAATTAATGCCGGGCATGGCGTCAAAGGACATATAAAGGTTTGCAACGCTGCCATCACCGTCTTCTCCAAGCGGTGGCGGCGTGTACCAATCCGGCGTGGGCGAAAAGTCTCCAGCCCAATAGGCCATATAAGGTGCAAAGGCATCCTGCGCATTCATAAATACCTCGATGGTCATCGGGGTGTCTACTGCGACATAGTATAAATCGTAATAGAAATCACCCTGGTTGGCGTCGGTGCCCAATGCATCCAAGGTGGTTAATTCTCCGTCGATGAATACAGCGTAGGATGGCGTGGCGACAAATAATGCCAGTAATGCAATGATCAGTGCTCGAATATCCATTTCGTTAGCCCCGTTCTGATTGGTAAACTGGTTGTTTGTAAATAGCGTGTTACTTTTATCTAAATCTATCTACATCCTTAATTTATAAAATATAGCATTACTACAATTGGCAGGGCAGGGAAATTTTTCACATTTACTAAAACGAGCTGCAGGCGCGGGGTTGTGATAATGATGCATATACCGGCTTGGGATAATGGCGACAACAGGCATTTTATTCGAAATGATAGCCGGTTATGCTGCCGATGAGCCGGGAGTGACTTTGCAGGATATTGCTGATTGTGAAGCAAATCAACCGGGTAGAATGTGGTGGCTGACAGTAATGCAAGGCGCATTCTGACGTCGACAAAATGCCGGTCGGTACTGGCGTCCGGTCTGGTATGGTAGCAGGTAAGACGAAAAAGCGTACAAGTAGAATCCAGTATGGCATAAAATTCTTTGTGACTGTTCGAGCTGTTAAACGAGGGGAGAGGGTTCGACAGTCTTAACGGTAACTGGGTATTTCATTGATGGTGAAGCCACGAGTGGTACCTGCGTTTATCGGAATAAAGCGTAGCGAATAAATTATTGGCGATTTGCCAGCTGTCATTTTTGTAATAACCGGGCTAAGGGGTAGAAAAAAGTCCGCGGAAAACCAGGAGTCGGCCTCAGTTATGCGTCAATATAGCGCGGGTATCATGTTGTACCACTACCGGGATGATGAATTGTATGTGCTGTTGGTTCACCCCGGCGGTCCTTTTTGGATAAACAAGGATATTGGTGCCTGGTCAATTCCCAAGGGGCTGTTTGAGCACGGGGAAGATTTACTGGATACAGCCCGTCGTGAGTTTAAGGAGGAGACAGGCTATGATGTAAATGGCGACTTTATTGATCTGGGTAAGATAAAACAGCCCAGCGGCAAGGTTATTCACGTCTGGGCGCTCGAAGGTGATATCGACGCCAGCCGGATTAGTAGTAACACGTTCGCGCTGGAGTGGCCACCGCATACCGGACAGCAACAGGAATTTCCGGAAGTCGATCGCGGCGAATGGTTTAATATCCAGAAGGCAAGACAAATGATCAACAAGGGACAGGCGCGCTTTTTGGATCGATTGCTGGCGGCGTTGGCAGCCTGAAGGAATCATCCGCCTTAAATCGTTGTGATGTGATAGAGACATAGGTGTGCTGTCAAAACCTTAAAATAATGAACGTCTGTAGCCTGTTACTGATAAATATGGGTCGCTGCTGGAAATCGTTCCGCCGGGACTATTGCTAAGTGCCACTATGTTTCTCCGACCTTGATAAAGTACAATTTAGTTACAGCGCATTAACTAATTATCCAGGTAGGTCGCGTAAAATCTGTACATTCAACAAATCGAATCAGTTAAATAGATTAGTGCCGGCTGTGTTTTCCCGCCGAGTAACAATTTTTTTAACATTATTGATACAGTTTGCCGTTACGCTGAATTAATGACCTAGTGTAAACTAGCTTTGGGTCGGAAGACCTTTCCTTTCTTACGTGCAATACCATCGTCATCGTTAGGCAGTACGGAATATCACAATAATACCTAGATCTTGTTAATTAAATACGGGAGGCTAAACCGTGGGCCATCAAACTAATGCTTATGTACATGAGTCGTTCGATATTATCGACAAAAATCAGGGGGGCAGGATTATTCATCTGCGACAGGAACGCGTTGCACCTACCGACGTTTCCTGCCGCCTGGTTATCGGTCGTCATTCACTGAGAGTGTTGGATTATTCAGCAACCGGAATTGCTGTACTAAGTGATAAAAAGTTTGACAGGGAAATGTCCGCGATACCTTTTCGATATGCGAATATCGATGTCATGAAGCTCGATCTATGCGAAACCCGCTGCACGCCGCTGGATAGTGGCAAATACCGCATTGCCTATGAAGTGGTTGGAGAGCCAATCGATTTCGACCGGCTGGAGGGTATTCGCTCGGCTTATAGCCTGGTGCAGCAACATAAGCAATATGTGGAATCTTCGTATGAACTTCCTGCCCGCATCAAGGCAAAAGTCTATGAAATAAAAGACTGGCTTGAACAATTGATGAGCAAAACCAATGCCCTGGTAGAAGAATACGGATTTACCAGCCAGGAAGCACAGGAAGAATATGAAGAAGTTGTTGTTCAACAGGTGGCAGAATATTTCGATGATATGTTTTCCGCCTATCTTATGTCGTTTGCCCAGGATATCCAGGGAGAAACCGACCACGTAAAAAAACAGGCCATAGAGTTTCTGCGCCATAAACTGCACAACCTGATTTACCAGGCGCCCTTTGCCCATCGAGTATTTTCAAAACCGTTGGGCTATGCCGGTGATTTTGAGATGATGAACCTCATTTACCGCTCGGAAAGTCTTGGTAAGACGTTATTTGCCCGCTGCCTGCAGCGTTATTATATCAACCAACCTTCCGCCCAGGCAGTGCGTAACCGGGTGGACTTTTTTGTGGACAAGATTACCGGTGTCGTAAAGTCACATTCTCCCGCGCAGGAAACGATCCGCGTATTATCTGTGGCCTGCGGTCCGGCCATGGAATGGCAAAAGTTGATCCCGTTGCTGCCCGACGGCGTTCGGCTCGAGGTGGATTTACTGGACCAGGACGAACAGGCGCTGCTATCCACCCAGCGGCAATTAAAACGCCTGCTGTCCCATTACCCCAACAAAACCATAAAATTCAGATACCTGAACAAGGCTATCAAAAACGTCATAGTGCGCGGTACGGAACGTCAAAATTATGACTTAATCTACTCGTCCGGGTTATTCGATTATTTATCCGATTCCGCCTCAGCCATGGCGGCCAGCCGGTTGTTTGACAGTATAAAACCCGGTGGACAGCTCATAATTGGCAATTTTAACGTGGGAAACCCCAATCAATTGCTCATGGATTATGCACTCGACTGGCCGCTTATCTATCGTTCAAAAGAAGACCTATTTAATCTTTTCAAATACCTGGAAGGGTCTATTCTTATAGAGTCAGAACCGCTAGGTATAAATTTATTTTGCGTGATAACCCGGACGACATAGATTATCGAGCGCTCTCGGAATTACGAGAACAGGAAAAACTGGAAGAGATTCGCAGTATTATTGCGACCCTCAGCAGTCGTCTTGTATTGCCTTTGTATTTTCTATTCTGGTTTTGTGATTTGGTCTATGTGCCGGAATATAAATGGGAATTCCTGGGGCTGCGGTCGCTGGTTATACCGTTTGCCCTGGTTACCCACTACCTGATTACAAGGACGCAGGATGTAAGAAGCGCAAACAATATCGCGCTGTTTTACGTGTTCGGTCTCGCCCTGGTCATTAACACCATGATCTTTATGGTTGACGATGTTTCGACGCCATACTATGCAGGGTTGAATTTAATAGCCATCGGTACGTTGACGTTCATACCGTGGACTCCACGTTATTTCGCCCTGATTGTCATGATTGTATTCGGTCCCTATTACACCAATGAACTAAACCTAATCATCAATGAGGGCAGGGCCGCCGATGGTCTTCTTATTGCCTCGTTTTTCATTGTAGCGACGGTTATTATCAGCGGGGTGGTGCGCTATTTTTACGAACTGATGCGCGTAAAGGAGTTGCGCACGCGATTGAACCTGCAGCACGAAATCAAGCGGCGCCAGGAAATGGAAAAGGAAGTGGTGTTTTCCCGCGATCAAGCCCTTGCCGCCAGCGCCAGCAAATCAACGTTTCTCGCCAACATGAGTCATGAATTGCGCACACCCTTGCATGCCATTATCGGTTACAGTGAATTGCTGCAGGAGCGCGCCGAAACCGTGCACGATGAACAGCTGGACAGCGATGTTCGTAAGATCGAGAATTCCGGCCGCCATTTGCTGTCGCTGATCAACAATATCCTGGATATCGTCAAAATCGAAGCCGGCCGCATGGACGCCAACATAGATCTTTTTCATGTGCAGGAGGTTGTGGAAGTTGTTGAACAGATTGCAGCTCCTTTGGCGGAGAAAAATAACAACAAGCTATTGATCCATTGCCCGTCATCGATTGGTGTCATGGAGTCCGATGGCATTAAATTAAAACAGATTTTAATTAATGTCCTCGGCAATGCCTGTAAATTCACCAGCAACGGCACGGTCACCCTGACAGCATCCAGCGTTGAACTGGACAATCGGGGCTGGGTCCAGTTTGAGATTCGCGATAACGGTATCGGCATGTCGCCGTTACACACCAAGCGCATTTTCGACGCGTTCGCCCAGGCTGACTCCAGCACCACGCGAAAATTCGGCGGCACCGGTCTGGGTCTGGCGATCAGTAAACAATTCAGTAAATTACTGGGCGGGGATATTACGGTCCACAGTGAAATTAATAAAGGGTCTGTTTTTACTATTTATCTGCCAAGGACAATACGTCAAACCACGGAAGAGGAACGTTATGTTCGTAATTTCAATCACCGGCGTAACCGCTCCGCGGGTGTTTTCGTGCTTCATAACGATGACGTGTTGCGGAACAAGCTGCAAGTGATGATGATTCAAAAAGGATTCGAAGTGAACGGTTCCCGCTTTGATCGCAGCGGTGTCGAAACTTCCGCGATCATTGGCCCGGATATTGTTATTCGCAGCGCAGAAGTGGATCAAAATACCTTGCACGAGCTATACAATCATTACTGTGACTTTCAATACGCAACCACGCCAGTCATCCTGTTAAATACCGGGTCACCGTACGATCAGGCCGGCTTGCTGTGCTACCATGATTTTTTCCCGGGTGTTGTGTTTGACAGCCTGATCAGGCTTTATGAAAGGACGCAAACCCGCGTCATCGTGCTGGTTGGTGAGGAAACAAAAGTGAACGCATCAATGACGGTGTTGCACGGTATCAGGGAGACCATTAACGCTATTGAACAATATCCACAAAGTTTACTGTTGATGGATCCGGTTTATGTTTCGCTAGCCGAGAGCGACGAGATATCCACGTTGTGTCGGACCATCTGTCGTTCCAGTATTCGGTTGGCCATCATTAATCCAAATAACACGGGCTATAAGGGCTTCGTCGACACCATGCGTGGATTGGCACGACTGGTGGGCAAAAGTGAGTTCGCTGACGGAGACATGGCAAAGTTAATCACGGAGAATGTTGTCAATGCTGTACGAAAAAGTGCCGTTGATGATATTTCCAATATGATATCGTCACAGGATGAGTTGAACCACGAAAGCGACGTGTTGGCCGAGAAAGCGTGATGTTCTCGCGCAGTAACCACGTGGGTTGGGTTGCTAGTGGATTAAGTGATGGGGACAAGCGGGCGCGCGAATAACTATACTCACAGGCGCAAACCAGGGTTTTAATCTCTTAACCGCAAGCTTTTCTGGATAAATTCTCCGTAATTGCCCTACGACGTTCGTTCGTGATGTCTTGTCCGGTGAGGATGTAAACTAGTTTTGGAACTCCCGATTTGCGGACAAGCGAGTTGTTGCAGTGTTTTCGCCATGTTCTCGCTGGCAGAATACTGCAACGCGAGACCTTCCCCGGTGCTACGCACTACCAGGCCCGGCAACAAGTAGATAATAGTGCGGTTTTCCTGTTTAAAGGTGAGCGCCATGTTGATGTTTGTGTCAAGTGGACACAAGTATGGAGGCGCCGAAATAAATATTCCATCATCACTGATATTGCGCGTTTTTGTGCGCAGCATCTGTTTCTCGTAGGTGATGGTGACCTCCAAATCCGAGTTAAGCCGTTCTTTGCTCCGGCGTTCCATGTGCGCACCTCCTGATTAAAATTCCAGTAACAGTCACGGCCCGAGCGCGATCCTATGATGGTGCTGTGTATTATAGGCCGTAGCTATTTACATGATTGCTACCAGCGATCAATTCAATAGGCCACGCCTGTTGAAACATGGGTATTATCTGTCGTGCGCCAGTCTTCCACCGCTCCCGGCAGATTGACATGATTCGTGGTGTTGGCCGGATTGTGGTAAACCCGGAAACGGCGGTTGGCGTAGCCCAGCAATGCATGTGCCAGAACCTCATCCCGCGTTTTAGGCTCCATAAAGCGCAATCCCAGCCCCTGTTCGGACTGATGAATGACCGAAGCGGGCAATCTGGCGCGTTTGCGGGAGTCGCCTTCGGTGACCTCAAATTCAATATCCAGCTGGACATCGGGGGATAACTCGATATTTTGCGTCTGAACAAATACGCCGTCGCGGCAGACATTTTTAGCGTTGCATTGCGCGATCGGGTGGTCGTCCTGGTATAAAACAACTTTGAATACTGCCGGGTAACGGAGGGAAGCTCGACGGTGCATAGTATCTCCTGTTCTCAATGGTCCAGATTTTCCAAGGTTGAAACACAACTTTAGGTTAACCCCCTCAGCGGTGGTATTCGTGATGTTACGTACTGACACACGTAAGGAGGGGGATTAATCGGATACCGGAAAAACGACCCGCTGATATAGAAATATGATTTACTGATATTTTCTGGGGGGTAGGAGGGAGGCCGGGCAGTGGCATCACCGTAAGTAGTTCGTAGTCCGCTCTATTTAGTTTGTGTTGCTGCGGTGATGATGCTTATTCTTACCAGATCAGACAGCGTGTTGGCTTCCAGTTTTTCGATAATCTTGGCGCGATGGGCTTCGACGGTGCGGGTGCTGATACCCAGCTTGTCGGCCACGACTTTATTTATGAGACCTTCGGTGATCAGGTCAAACACTTCCCGTTCCCGCCGTGTCAACGTCGCTACACGATTCGCGCAGCTCTTTTGTAGGATAACGTTGTTTTGATGCTGTTTATGGCGATCAATGCTCCGATAAATAGATGTTAATAGATAATCATGATCAAATGGTTTTTCAACAAAATCCACGGCACCTGCTTTCATTGCCCGAACGGCCGTGGCCACTTCTCCGTAACCGGTCATCATGATGACGGGTATCCGGATATTTTTTTCCTGTAGTAAATTAAGTAACTGTAAACCATCGATCTGCGGCATGCGCTGATCAAGCAATACGCAGGATGGGCCGGTAATTTGATGGTTGTTCAGAAAATCCTGTGCGGAATGATAAAGGTTCGTTTCTATATTGAATGATTTGAAAAACATGCGCAGAGAATCACGAATGGAATCGTCGTCATCGACAATATGCACCACAGGGGTTGTGGTCGACGGTGATTTATCATTCATAAGCGGCGCGAAAAATTCCGTTGCTGTTCATAAAGCGATTTTTAATTTTAGTTTCGTTGCAATACAGAGTTGCTGTTGATTTTTATGTATTTATTTCATTATCAGGATGTATATATCGGCAATACAATCGTAAATGTGGTAA